>JAFWTP010000186.1 GCA_017518845.1 Neisseriaceae bacterium | reverse complement strand
GAATACTTGGAATAAGCATGCACTTGATTTTACAATTAAAGTCAATAATGAAGAAAGAAAAAAACAATTAAAGCATAAACAAGAATTATTAAAAGAATTTATCAAAATAATCTTATCTCCAAATGAAACTGGTTTTCTTGTGAGAAATATTGATTTTATTATTGATAGTTCAATAGATAATATTTCATTGCCACAAAATGATGATGATAATTTACAAGTTTTAAATGAAGAAATTAAAGAAAAACTTGCTCACAATCAACCTGAACTTATTTTA
Source organism: Neisseriaceae bacterium (assembly GCA_017518845.1). Taxonomy (GTDB): domain Bacteria; phylum Pseudomonadota; class Gammaproteobacteria; order Burkholderiales; family Neisseriaceae; genus RGIG9985. The sequence goes on along the minus strand of JAFWTP010000186.1, from coordinate 4,933 downwards.
GACCGCTTGCATACTTATGCGACAATATTTTTAAGAAAAATTTGTAATAAATATAAAATAGTTACAACTAAACAAAATGGTGATAATTTACCATTACACAGTTTAATAGGAAGTTTGGTTAGAAAATATGAAGAAAAAAATTTATCTGATTTTTCAATTACTACATTGAAAATGAGTATTTCTATATTTGATAAATACAATGATATAAGAAATAATCACAGTTTGGCTCATGATAATGAAATACTTAATAAAAATGAAGCACGATTCGTTGTTGTAACTATTTCTAATTTATTAAATTTTATTGATACGATCGAAGAAAATTTACCTGTCTTGCCTGTATGTAGGGAATTGAGGGTTGATTTTTGATAAGGATATTCGAATTTATTAGTTTAATACGGTGATAATAATGCAATCACACACCGACACCATAGCCGCTATTGCCACTGCCACAGGCGGGGGCGTGGGGATTGTGCGGGTTTCGGGTAAGAATTTATTGCCGCTTGCCCAAGAAATCAGCCATAAACACAATATTTCGCCACGAAAAGCGGAATTTTGTTCGTTTTTTGATGAGCAAAACGAAGTTTTAGATCAAGGCTTGTTGCTGTATTTTCCAGCCCCCCACTCTTTTACGGGCGAAGATGTGATTGAGTTGCACGGACACGGCGGCTCAGTTGTGCTGAATTTGCTTTTGCAACGCGTTTTGCAACTTGGGGCAAGAATGGCAGAAGCGGGCGAATTTTCTCGCCGTGCGTTTTTAAACGGCAAAATGGATTTAGCCCAAGCCGAAAGTGTGGCAGATTTAATCGCCGCATCAGGCGAAAAAGCGGCACGCATGGCGGCTCGTTCGTTAAGCGGTGTATTTTCTAATAAAATCAATAATTTATTGCGAAAATTGATTGATTTACGCATGTTAGTCGAAGCAGTAATGGATTTTCCCGAAGAAGACGAAGATTTTTTACAAAACGCAAATATAAGCAAACAAATCAAAGACTTAAAAACAGAAATTGAAGCCATATTCGCCACAGCACGACAAGGGGCGGTGTTGCGAGAGGGCTTGCATATTGTGTTAGTGGGAGCCCCAAATGTGGGCAAATCGTCTTTGCTCAACGCCTTATCGGGCGAAGATACGGCGATTGTAACCGATATTGCAGGCACAACGCGTGATATGGTGCGAGAGCAAATTTTAATAGACGGCGTGCCTGTCTTTATTACCGATACCGCAGGTTTGCGGCAAACCACTGATATTATTGAACAAAAAGGCATAGAACGCGGGCTTTCCACTGCCAAAAACGCAGACGCTGTGCTGATTTTAAGCGAAAGCAAACAAGCCTTATCCGCTGAAACCGCACAATTATTAGCCGATATTCCGCAGGAAATTCAACGCATTTTTGTGGAAAATAAAATCGACAAAACAGGCGAAGAACCTGAATTATTAAATAATAACAATGAGATAAAAATAAAATTATCCGCCAAAACAGGGGCAGGTTTAAATTTATTAAAACAAGTGTTGTTGGAGATTGTCGGCAGCACGCCCAATGATGAGGGCTTATTTTTAGCCCGCACCCGCCATTTAGAAGCCTTGCAACAGGCGATGAACGAATTAGATAACGCCTTGATTTATATACAACAAAACGACCTACTTGCCGAACACTTACGCCACACGCAAAATGAATTAGGCAAAATCACAGGCGAATTTAGCCCTGACGATTTATTAGGCGAAATTTTTAGCCGTTTTTGTATTGGAAAATAAGGTTTAGTTGATACGAAGTATCAACCTTTTACGAACAAAGTTCGTAAAAGTAGATGACGCAGTCATCAAACCTAAATTTAAACGAGCCACAAGGCGAAGTTAAAATATTTTTCAGGCTGCCTGAAAGCGTAAAATCATTTTCACATCATCGCCAAGTGTTTGAATATCCTGAATAATAAAGCGTTTTCCTTGATTTAACGCAGTGATTTCAGGTAGCACAAAAGCGTCTTTGGCACAATCGCCCAGAATTATCGGTGCTTGATAAATCATCATTTCATCAACCAAGCCTGCATTCAATAACGCACCGTTCAAAATAGAACCTGCTTCAACCCACAGTTGCCCGATTTGCCGTTCGGCTAATTTGCTAATTAAAATAGATAAATCAATGTGTTGCGTGCTTTTATCTGCTGGCACAGGCAGAATTTCAACGCTGTCAGGATAAGTTTTTTGAGTCGCAAAATCAGGCAAACACGCCAAAATGGTGCGTTTTCCGTCTGTGCAGATTTTGGCATTAGCGGGCGTTTGCAAATGGCTATCGGCCACAATGCGAATGGGCTGGCGGGGCGTTTGAATATGCCGCACATTTAACTTTGGATTATCTTTTAAAACCGTGCCGCTACCCGTTAAAATGGCACAACTTTTTGCCCGTTCCCGATGAACATCAATGCGTGCCGTATCAGCAGTAATCCATTGACTAACGCCGTTTTTTAATGCCGTTTTACCGTCTAAACTTTGGGCAATTTTAAGCGTAACAAAAGGCTTCCCCCGTTCAAACAACGAAAAAAAGCCACGATTTAAAGCACGCGTTTCTTGTTCTAATAAGCCCACTGACACTTCAACGCCTGCGTTTTGCAACATTTTCACGCCCTGCCCTGCTACTTGCGGATTAGGGTCAAAACTGGCGGCAATCACCTTTTTAATGCCTGCGTTGATTAAAGCAGCAGCACACGGCGGCGTTGCCCCAAAATGCGAACACGGCTCTAATGTTACAAACGCCGTTGCCCCGCGTGCCTTTTCCCCTGCCTGACGCAAGGCAAACACTTCCGCATGCGGCTCACCTTTTTTCTCGTGCCACCCCTGACCGACAATTTCGCCATTTTGCACAATCACACAGCCCACTTTGGGGTTAGGCGAAGTAGAATACAAACCCTTTGCCGCCAAAGCCAACGCCTGCCGCATAATGTGTTCATCAAAGGAAGAAAAAGACATGGTGTTTTTCCGTAATCAAATTTTTGGATTATATTATTTATTCAGGCGGCACAAAACGCAAAATTACCGCAAAACAAACCGCAAAATCGGATAAAATCAGCATATTTCCGTTTTCAAGAAAGCAGAAGTCAGATGAAGACCATTTATCTTGCGATTAAAATTATCCTGCTGTTGGTGCTGTTATTTTTTGCGGTGCAAAATACGCACATGGTTGAGTTTTTTTGGTTTGGCAAAGGCGGGGTGAATTTGCCTTTGATTGCCTTGCTGTTTGTGGCTTTTGCTGTGGGTGCGTTGTTTGGTATGTTCGCTATGTTGGGTCGCATTTTGTCCTTGCGGGGCGAAAATAATTCACTCAAACGAGAACTGAAAAAAGCGGAAAAATCGGTTGAACAATACATTGAAAACGAAATTTCTGTTCATTCTGCCCTGTCTGCTGATGAACAGAAAAGCACAGTTAAATAACATTTTTTAAGTCAAATAAATTCAAAAAAAAACAAGACAGTATGTTTTGAATTAATTTGACGAATAAAGGGATAATGATATGAATCCAACCACAGGTGCTTGCACTGTTGCACTTATTCCTGCCGCAGGTCGTGGCACGCGTTTTTCGGGCGATATGCCCAAGCAATATGTTGAAATTGCAGGCGAAACGGTGTTGTCTCGCACCATTTCCGCTATGGCTGATACGCAATGCTTTGATTTAATTGCGTTAGTTATATCGTCTGACGATACGCAATTTGATTCTTTCAGGCTGCCTGAAAATGTGGCTTTATTAGATAAAAACTTTGATTTTGCGACCAAAAAAGTGCCGTTAATGGTGTTAAAAATGGGCGGTAAAACGCGTGCAGAAAGTGTGTCTAACGGTTTGAAATTTTTAATGGAAGAAAAATGGTTAGACAAGGACGACACCATTGCGGTGCATGACGCGGCTCGTTGTTCGGTGAATGTGGCAGACATTCAAAAATTGTTAGAAGCCGACTGCCCTGACGGTGCGATTTTAGCCACGCCCTGTGCGGATACGCTAAAAATCGCCGATGTAAGCGGTCGCATTACAGAAACCATTTCGCGTGATAGCGTGTGGTTAGCCCAAACGCCGCAAGTTTTTCGGGCAGGTTTGTTGTATGACGCTATGAAGCAGGCAAATTTGGACGAAATCACCGATGAAGCATCTGCGGTTGAAAAAATGGGTTTTAAGCCACAAGCGATTGCAGGCAGCCTGAACAATATTAAACTCACTCGCCCCGAAGACAAGGCGTTTTTGGAACAACTTTTGGAGCAAAATATGCGTATGCGTGTTGGTCAAGGTTGCGATGTTCATCGTTTGGTAGAAGGTCGTCCGCTGATTTTGGGCGGCGTGAATATTCCGTTTGATAAAGGTTTGGAAGGTCATTCAGACGCAGACGCTTTGCTACACGCCATTATTGACGCATTATTAGGTGCTGTGGGTTTGGGCGATATAGGCACGCAATTTCCCGATAATGATGACGCTTATAAAAATGCCAACAGTGGCGAATTGCTGCAACAAATTTGGGCGAAAATTCAAAAAGACGGCTGGCAAATTAACAATATCGACAGCACGATTATCGCCCAAACGCCGAAATTAGCCGAATATATTCCGCAAATGAAGAAGAAAATCGGCGAATTGCTGAAAATTTCTGAAAACAATATCGGCATTAAAGCCAAAACCAATGAAAAACTAGGCTATTTGAGCAGAAGCGAAGCGATTGAAGCCCAAGCAGCAGTGCTGTTGCAGAAGTTTCAGGCAGCCTGAAAGCACTTCCCGTGCGGGGAATTTGTCATTGCAAGCCTAACCCAAGCGTGGTGATTGCCGCGATTTGCCTCGCGGCAAATCTCGCAATGACGATATAAGTTTCAGACAGCCTAAAAAGGACAAACCATGAATAATGAAGAACCACTGTTACAATTTCCCTGCGAATTTATGATTAAAGCCGTAGGCAATGCGTCTGATGACTT
>JAFWTP010000185.1 GCA_017518845.1 Neisseriaceae bacterium | reverse complement strand
TAGGTGTATGAAATAAATTATATAGAGAAAACAAAATGACCGATATTTTAAATAAAATCAATCAAACCAAGTTTGAAGAAGTGGCTTTTTTTAAGTCGCAAATTTCTTTGAATGATATAAAACACCAAGCCCAAGACGCGGAAAAACCACGCAATTTTTTGGCAGCCTTGCACGCTAAACACGCACACAATCAGGCGGCGGTGATTGCGGAAATTAAAAAAGCGAGCCCCTCCAAAGGCATTATTCGTGCAGATTTTAATCCGCCTGCATTAGCAAACGCTTATCAAGTAGGCGGGGCGGCGTGTTTGTCGGTTTTAACCGATGAAAAATATTTTTCAGGCAGCCTGAAATATTTACAACAGGCAAAAGCGGCGTGCAATTTGCCTGTGCTACGCAAGGATTTTGTGGTTGATGAATACCAAATTTATCAAGCCCGTGCAAATGGGGCGGACGCGGTGTTGCTGATTGCAGCGTCTTTGTCTGCCACGCAGTTGCTCGATTTTGAAAGTCTTGCCCACGAATTGAATATGACGGCGTTAATCGAACTACACGATGAAGATGAATGGCAAAAATGCCAACACTTAACTTCGCCCTTGTTTGGCGTGAATAACCGCAATTTGCGTACATTTCATGTGGATACCACACAAACGCTGCGTTTATTGCCCTTACTCAAAAACAAAACTGTGGTGTGCGAAAGCGGTATTCAAAATCATGCGGATATTGTTGCTATGCAAAAAAATGGTGTCCATACATTTTTAGTGGGCGAAAGTTTGATGAGAGAAGAAAATGTTACAATCGCCTTGCAAAAATTGTTGGGTTTTTAAGGCAGTCTGAAAAAGTTTTATGGAAGAAAAATGAAAAAACAGCCAGAATTTATGTTTTTTAAAAAAGGTTCTCTTTTTTATAAAATAATGATGATATTTTTTAAGTCTTATCTTCCCCTGTGTTTAATGGCGTTGTTTTTATTGCAAATAGGATATACACATAACTTAAAATATACTTTTTCATTATATATTTTCACAATTTTATTTATCATATATATATTGATTTGTTTTTTTATCTATGACAGGCATAATTTTCGTTATGGAATGATTGCTGTATTATTTCTTTCTATATTTATTTATTTTTATTTTTTTGCTTTATTTTTAGTATTAGGCGGCATTATTTCTATATTTGACCATAATAATAAAATACAAAATGCCTATGTTAATTATATGAAAATTCATAAACCAGACTATGGCTACCGTAGTTCTATGCATTGGAAAAATACTTATGAATATCGCATACTTTTTTCTAATGGAAAACAAGTTGTTTTACATTTTATGTCAAAAAAAGATGATTTTGAAGAAGGTAATTGTATTAAAATTGCTGCAAGCAAAAATATATTTACTGTTCGTGTTAAATTTAAAGAAAAATTGAATATTGATAATAAAAAAGATTGTTTGTCAATAAAATAATTTTCAGGCAGCCTGAAACTTTTTAATAGGAAAAAATTATGGCGATTATCATTAAAACACAAGACGAAATTGAAAAAATGCGTGTGGCAGGGCGTTTGGCGGCGGAGTTGTTGGACTATATCACGCCATTCGTTAAGGCAGGCACGACAACGAACGAACTCAACACCCTGTGCCACGACTATCAAACCCAAGTGCAGGGCTGTATTCCTGCTCCTTTGGGCTATGGCAATCCGCCGTATCCCAAGTCGATTTGCACTTCTTTAAATAGCGTGGTGTGTCATGGTATTCCTGATAATAAGCCTTTGAAAAATGGCGATATTTTGAATATTGATGTAACCGTGATTAAAGACGGTTTTCACGGCGACAGCAGCCGTATGTTTTGCGTGGGCGAAGTGTCGCCGATTGCACAACGCTTAATCAAAATCACCCACGAATGTATGATGATTGGCATTGAAGCGGTGAAACCAGGTGCGACTTTTGGCGATATTGGCTATGTCATTCAGCAACACGCTGAAAATAATGGCTATTCTGTGGTGCGGGAATTTTGCGGACACGGCATTGGACGCGGCTTTCACGAAGCCCCACAGGTGCTGCACTACGGACACAAAGGCACAGGTGCGGTGCTGCAACCTGGTATGATTTTCACCATTGAGCCGATGATAAATCAAGGCAAACGCCACATTAAAATCGCCGCAGACGGCTGGACGGTGCAAACCAAAGACCGCACACTGTCGGCACAATGGGAACACGAAGTGCTGGTAACCGATACAGGCTACGAAATTCTCACCATTAGCCCGATGACGGGGGAGCCGTAAATGTTCGCGTGGTGGCATAAACCGTGGGGCGAAAGAACAACCGCCGAACGCATTATGGGCATTGTTGTGGCGGCTGTTATTGCAACGGTGTTTATTGCATTGTTGGTGGGCTATTTTTTCTATTTGCGTCCGAAAATCATGGCAAATTGATGATTTTCAGGCTGCCTGAAAAAATATTTTAATTGTTAATTTATCGTTGGAGAGTGTAATGTCTTGGGATTGGCATAAATTTAGTCGAAAAGAAAAAATCATTAGAATATGTATTGCAATCAGTATTGTGGTGGTTTTTTCTTGGGGTGTGTATTTATGTTGGGGTAGTCCTTATAAGTTTAAACATATTAACTCGGATATTATGCTTATTGCCATTTTCTGTGGTTTTTTGCTTAAATTATCAGAAATTATTTTTGACTATTGGTTAAAAAAAGAACGCATATACGATTTTATGATGACTTTGGCAGCGGAAATTATGTTATTGTTTTTCTTTTCTTATATTGTTGGCGTATTACATTTAAAAACATTGTCAGATGATTTTCAAACAACAAGAGCCACTGTGTTGGCATATTATCCGAAATATCCCAGTTATCAATTACTTTTTTCTAATGGACGCAAAGTAGGGGAGAACTATGCTCCATTTGCCGTTCCTGCTCCAAAAAATGAAGAAATACAACAAGGCGATTGCTTAACCGTTCAATATCGTGAAAACTGGTTGGTGATTGAAATTCAAATGCAAAAAAATTACGGCAAACGAGATAAAAAGGCGTGTTTTTTGTAGCAATCGTAGGGTGGGCAACTTGCCCGCCACGCGT
>JAFWTP010000184.1 GCA_017518845.1 Neisseriaceae bacterium | reverse complement strand
GACAAATCCCTATTGTTTGTTATAACGATATGATTTTGATTTTTAGAATTTTAAAAATTTTATTTCCAATTTTTCTTACAATTTCCGCCCGATAGGACGCGGCAAAAAACACGTAGGGGCGAATGATTATTCGCCCCTACATATATGTTATAATAAATTGCCTATCAATCGTTTATCATCACACGTTTGGCGACGGTGCCAACCTTGACAATGTAAACGCCTGCACCGTTGACCTGCAATTCTGCTCGGACGCGGCACGCCACGTCCCTACCGACCAATGCGCCCATTGCGTTGTAAACGCGGATTTCATCGGTGGCGTTCTCAACAATTATGGTGTTGTGGTGGGTGTAGATGTTGATGGCGTTGGCGGCTGATTCGGTGACGGTTGTGCCTGGATTGTTTTCATTGCCACCTTGGTTCTCGTTGCCTTCATTGTTGCCACCTTGGTTCTCTCCTCCTTCACCATTTCCGCCTTGGTTCTCATTGCCACCTTGGTTTGCAGTTCCATTGCAATTCCAAATTACAGGTCTGTTGTCTGGATTCCACTTTGATTCCCAATTCTGCGGAATTGAATCGGCTTCGCATCTGATAGTTAAATTAGAGCATCCATTAAACACATAACCATCCATTTGCTCAACGCTGATTGGTATTGTTATGGTTGATAATGCTGTATTGTCGGAAAAAGCACTATGATTAATACTAATCACAGAATTAGGAATGGTTACCAATGAAAGCCCGCTGCAACCAGAAAATGTAAAGCCTTCAATGCTGGTTACTGAATTAGGAATTATTACCGATGTTAGACCTTTGCAAGACATAAACGCCTCACTACCAATGCTTGTCACTGAATCAGGAATATCAATTGATGCTAAACCGCTACACCCCTTAAATGCCCCGCTACCAATACTTGTCACAGAATTCGGAATGTCAATAGTTATTAAACTGACGCAACCGTTAAACGCCTGTGTTCCAATGCCTATTACCGAATTGGGAATGTTTACTGATGCCAGACTGCCACACATACAGAACATTCCATTTCCAATGTTTGTTATTCCGTCGGGTAGTGTTGCGGATTCCAACCCGTCGCAATAAAAAAACAATCCGTTGCCCATACTAATAACTGAATTAGGAATGGTTACTGATGTCAACCCTCTGCAATAATAGAATGCGTTAGTTCCAATACTTGTCACTGAATTTGGTATGGTTACAGATGTAATGCTGCTGCAATAAGCAAATGTATAATCGCCAATTGCGGTCACCGTATTGGGTATCACCAATTCTGTAATTTCATTTTCTTCACCTTTTATGTATAGATGACGCGCTTTGCTTAACGGATTTTCATTAAAATTAGTAAAATTTATTCCGCATAAATATTCGATGCTTGCAAATTCAACCTTTACCAAACCGACACAGGCAGAGAATGATGATGCATCAAATTTCACAACAGTGTTAGGAATAGACACTGAAGTTAATTCATTGGTGTATGCAAACGCTTCTCTGCCAATGCCAGTAACAGTATATTCTATTCCAAAATGTTTTACCGTCTCTGGTATTTCGACTTCTGTCACACCCGAATAATTTCCACTGCCGTGAGTTTCGTATGTCACTTCCACAGTATTGGTATCTCCACTGATTGTAATGTTGTAATATAACCCATCAACTTCAAAATCGGCCGCCCACGCCTTCACTGCAAGCATTGCGGCGACAGTTAATAAAAAAATCTTTTTCATTGTCTGATACACTTATTCGTGTCGTGCGCAACTTCTTGTTATACAAAATTTGTGCTTGCGACTCCCCAGTCAGGCAATGAAAAAAAACGTTTGTTGGCTACACATATAAAAAAACGTGGGAATCTTGTTACTCGCTCCCACAGTTCGCGGCCTTCGGATTGCCTTCTATCGTAAGATTGAGCAACGCGAAAGCCACGTTTGGCCATATAAAAATCATAACACCTTACAGATGTTATGTGTTCCATACACCAAAACGGGCGTTCACAATTGCCTTCTCTTTGACGATAGATTCAAAATTTCCGAAGTTCCGAACTGTCAAAGGAAAACGTCAGTAAACGTCTTTCTATATGCCTGCTTGCAAATTATGCTTTACGGCATAAAACGCATAGCAAGACAAAAGTATAAAAAGTAGGTTGGAAAAGGAAAAATTTTTTTTGGGTGGAATTTCATCGCATTGCAAGCGTTTTCAATGGCCATTTTTGCAAAAAGTTACTACTTCAGAGCCAAAAACCTTGCAAAAAGTTACTACTTTACGATTAAAAATATTGCAAAAAGTTACTAAATTTGCAATGAAACACGTGCAATAAGTTACTATGAACACAATTAAACGAAAGATTATCAGCAAGTTTACAGATTGGAAAAACAAACCACAAAAAGTGGCGCTTCTTGTATGCGGTGCAAGGCAGGTGGGAAAAACAACCACAATCCGCCAGTTCGGGCGCCAGCACTACAAACATTTTG
>JAFWTP010000183.1 GCA_017518845.1 Neisseriaceae bacterium | reverse complement strand
GAAATAAAAAATTTAAGAAAAGAAATAGAAATTAAAGTTAAAGAAATCAATGTGTTATATTTCATTTCTCACCTCATCACATTCTGGTTCGTCCGATAAGTCGGCAATAATGCGTGTAAATTCAGCCACATCGTTAAAGCGTTCATACACAGACGCAAAACGAACATACGCCACTTGGTCTAATCGCCGCAGGTGCAGCATCACTAATTCGCCCACTTTTTGTGAAGAAATTTCCTTTTCTTCCGACAGCAACAAAGATTGTTTCACCAAATCAATAATATTATCAACCTGTTCGGCAGAAATCGGGCGTTTGCGTAAGGCGTTTTTCAAGCCACGCCGCAATTTGTTTTCGTCAAACACTTCTCGTTCGCCGTGTTTTTTAACAATCACAGGCAGTTGAAATTCCGCTTTTTCTTCGGTGCTAAAACGCCTACCACACTGCCCACACTGGCGGCGGCGGCGAATGGAAAAAGCATCAATCGCAGTTCGCGTATCAATCACCTGCGTTTCTTTGTTACCGCAAAACGGACACTTCACAATTATTCAACTTAAAATCAAAACGATACAGGTTTTATTCTAAATAAAAATGGGGAATATTTGAAAAAATTTGCTATAAAAACAATGTTTCAGGCAGCCTGAAAGGGTTTTTAATGAAAATATGTTGTAATAATGCAACAGTTTTTGTGGATTAAATAGTTTTCAGGCTGCCTGAAACTGCACAGGACGAGCGAAGTTAAAACTTATTCTCCCCAAAACTCTTTCAACAGTGCTACCGTTTCAAACACAGGCAAGCCCATCACGCTGCTGAAACTGCCCGACAAATGCTGCACAAAGGCGGCACCTATGCCTTGAATGCCGTAGGCACCTGCTTTGTCCATCGGCTCACCTGTGGCAATGTAGGCAGTGATTTCCTTGTCGGATAATGGTGCAAATGTAACTTCGCTCACATTGAGTTTGCTTTGGCAAAAATTTTCACCCGCCACGCACACCGCCGTCATCACAAGGTGCGTTCTGCCTGACAAAGCACGCAACATATCAAACGCCTGTTGTTGATTTTTAGGCTTGCCTAAAATTTCGCCGTCTAACACCACAATCGTATCGGCACTTATCACAGGCATTTGTTTATGTTGTTGAATATTAAAATTATTTTTTTCATACGCCATACGACAAACAAAATCCCGAGAAGACTCATTTGCGTGAATACGCTCATCAATATGGTTAGGCGACACAATCACAGAAAAACCCAAATTCGCCAAAATCTCATAACGGCGTGGGCTAGCGGACGCTAAATAAACGGTTTGGTTTTTGAACATAGGCTGCCTGAAACTTATGATGGTTGTTCCAAAATCTTATGTTTATTAGATATAACTTCTACATAAAAATAGATGCTATCTTCCGCACCGTTTTCAAAGCGTTTCCAGCATTTTACGACAGGGTACACTTCACCGTCATCGGCGAATTTCAGGCAAACAGTATGTATATCTTCATCATAATTGCTAAATGTTCCGCTATCCGTCCATTCGCCACTACCGCAAAGTTTAATCAGCGTCTGCCCAACAAACGCTCCTATGCTCAAAATGATATTGTCGGCTCGTTCGCCCGCTAACAAGCCATTTTTTTCATCATCAAAGAAACGGTCAATTTCTTTCATACTTTGCAAATCATAATCGACTTGGTAGCCCATTTGATTGAGTTGCTCCTTGGCAATTTGAGCAGCAAGCGTAAATTTTTCGTGTACGCTTGTTGCTTCGTTTGCTAATTTTTGCATTCGCCGAGTGCGAAAGAAATTTCGCAAAAAACCCACAACACACAATATCAGTGCTACCGCAAGAATAATTTTGGTTGAAGTTGCCATATCACACCTTTTTAAAGTCATCAATATGTTGTTTATAAGTACAGGTTTGTCAAAACCTGTACTCAATCATATATGATTGAGCGATTTTTTGAAATGCCTTTCAGGCAGCCTGAAAAATAAAATCAATCATCACATTTTTATAAAAAATCACATTTGTAATCATTTATAAAAATACAATTTATTTAATGAGTTTTAATAACGCGTGGGGCTTCAAAGTTGCCCACCCTACGCTTGCTTACATTTCACCGCAACTACTTCCACTTAAAAATTCTATGGAATGGCGATAAAAATGCCGTTCCATTAAAATTTCATTTTTTAAATTATCATAAAAAATATGATGATTATGTAATATTATTTTATTCCATAATTCAACACTTCTTTCATAATTTAATATTCTCTGACTACTACCTTTCGATAACTGATATTTTTTACCACGAAACTTTTTATATTGTGGAATATTATGTTGCTTATAATATTCAGGAATATCACCATATTTAACATTTTCCCAACTAATTATTTGCAAACTTTCCCAAGAAACATTAGGATTTTCTATTTTCCACTCTTCCGCTGTTTTATATATTTTTTGTCCTGCATTTTTATGACATAAATACGAAAAATGTCCATAAGATAATATCGGCACACCAATAACATAAACAATTAAAGCAATGCCCAACCAAAATGGAATAGCCCTACCTATTTTCTTACCTTTTTCTTCATTTAATAAATTACCGAAAAAACCACCAATACGAACAGCAACCCACCAAATAATGAGAAAACATAAAATAAGTAAAACAAATGCAATTAAAATCATTATTTATTCCTTAAATAATCTTTCAGGCTGCCTGAAAAATAAAAAACAAACAGACTAAAACCCCTGCAAAACCCTACGATTAAAATGAAACGCCGTAGGGTGGGTCTTCGACCCACCAACTCGACCGATAGGTCGAGATAAAAATAATTAAAATTCAAATAGTTGTAATTTTTAACATTTTGGTGGGTCGAAGACCCACCCTACGGCAGGTTGAATTTTTCGTTTCAAAACAAATGGTTCAGGCTACCTGAAAATTTACAAATTCCGCAACCGCTCTATATTTGGTGCAAAATAATACGCCCCTGATACCGCCGTGCTTAATCGTTCTAACAGAAAATCGGTTTGTCCGTCTATGTCGCCAAACATGGTTTGTAATTGTTTTTCAATATTATAAAGCGAGTGGCAATAGGCACAGAATATCAGCCCACATTCGCCTGTGGCTTTGCCATACGGCAAACTGCGGCGGACAATTTTTAAGCCCACACCGTTTTCTTTCAAATTTGTGCGTGAAAGGTGCGAGCGAGCGTGGCGTTCTTCACGACTAAATTCAATATTTTCCGCCTTGCTTCTGCCCACACTTTCTTCTTGTTTTTCAATCGAATATGATTGCCACAGCGGTAAATTGTGCTGATATTTCTGCACCACAATGTAACTGCCGCCTGCGTCAGGTTGGTTATCGGCAATCGTGCCGATTTCTTGTATCTTATTGATTTCGTGCGGATTTTCTGTTCCATCAACAAAACCGTCTATGCCCCGTGCGTCTGCCAAACGATAACCCTGCTCTTCGCTTTTCACCACAATACTGTCGCCAAACGCCGATAAAACCGCTTGCGGCAAAGCAAAATTCGCCATAAAAGACAACGATTGAATGTGGATTAACAAATCACATTGCGTTGCCGCCGCCTTACCGTTGCCATATGCAGGAAAGTTTTTAAGTTCGCCGCCCTCATCTTTATGCGACAAACTCGCCCAAAAATCTGCCCCAAAAGCAAGCGTCATATCCACATTGTCATTTTTAAATTGTTGTTTTATTTCAGATAAAGCAGATAAACTGTTCAGGCAGCCTGAACGAATTTCATCAGGCTTCACAATATCGGCTTCTACCCATATTGCAAAATTGAAATTTTCTGATAAAACAAGTTGTTGTGGGGTAGGCATGGCGTTATCCTTGTAGTGGATTGAGAATGTAATATGATACTAAATTTTTAAGCAATCTGTTGTGTGATTAAACACTTGAAATTGCCCACTCCATTTTTTCAGGCTGCCTGAAATTATTTAATACCCATTGCCTTTTTGGCTTTTTTAAATAAATGACGGTGTAATAACAAATACGCTAACCAGCCCAATAAAATGCAAAAACTCATCATTGCCGATAGCGTTTCTGGCGTGTTTGCATTTAATGCTCCTGCTAAAAATGACACAATGCCAGCTATGGCAAATTGTGTTGTGCCTAATACGGCAGATGCGGCTCCTGATTTTTGGCGGAATCTGTCCATTGCCAATATAGTAGCATTCGGTGCAATAAAGCCTATCATACCCATGGTCATAAATAAACAGACTTCAAATAATACAAAGCCTAATTGTAAAAAACTGACTATTATCATTAGGATAACAAAAAATATCATTGCCAAAAAGGCGTATTGCAAAACCGTATAAGGCGATATTTTTTTCACAATTTTGGCGTTAATAATGGAAAATGTGGTTGAACCCAATACATTGATTCCAAAAACCACACCAAATTGTTGTTGTGTCAAATGAAAATAATCCTGAAAAACAAATGACGCTGTGGTGATATAGGCAAATAATGAACTTAATGGCAAGGCGAAAGTTAAAACCAATATCATAAAACGGCTGTCTTTGATAATAGACGCATAGTTTTTTAATACCGAAAGCAAGTTAAAAGACGCATTATTGTCTAATTTGGCAGTTTCAGGCAGCCCCCATAACATCATCGCCAATAACATTAAGCCAAAAATGCCCAATAGGGCAAAAATCACATGCCAAGACGCAAACTGCACAATAAAACTGCCTACTGACGGAGCAAGCATCGGGGCAAGCGAGCCTATCATCATCATAATCGCCATCACGGACGCACCTTGCTTAATGTCGAATTTGTCGTTGATAATCGCCCGTGCAATCACCACGCCCGCACAACCGCCCAATGCTTGTAAAAATCTAAACAAAACAAAAAGATGAATGGAATTGACCACCGCACAAGCAAAACTGGCAAGGGTGTAAATAATAATCCCAAAAATCAAAGGCTTACGCCGACCTAACGCATCGCTAATCGGACCATACAAAAGTTGCCCAAACGCAAACGCCACAAAAAACACAGTAATGGAAAGTTGCACACTCGCCTGTGTGGTGTGAAATGACTTCTGCACTTCACTCATAGACGGCAAATACATATCGGTTGCCAATGGGGCCAACGCCGACATAAATGCCAAAATCCAAATCAAAATAAAATTAGACGATTTATTGATTTTCATTTTGTTTAACCTCTTGTTTTTATTGTTTTTCAGGCAGCCTGAAATAATCGGTAAGATTGTGCGTGAGACACAAAATGATGAAATCTTTTGAGCAAAAGTTTCAACCTGAAAGCGTGCGTTATTATAGACAAAAAACACGGTGCGTGTAAGACACACCGTGTTTTAATAAACCATACAAAATTTTAGCGTTTGAACATATTGCCAAATTTTTGATTGAATTTATCTACGCGACCTGTGCTATCGACAATTTTTTGTTTGCCTGTGTAAAATGGGTGGCACTCGGAACACACTTCCACATGGAATGCGTCTTTTTCCATTGCCGAACGGGTGGTAAATGTGTTGCCACAAGAACAAGTTACGGCAACATCGTGATAATTTGGGTGAATATCTGTTTTCATTGTGATTTCCTTAAAAATTACGGGTGCAGGGATTGTGCCTACACTTCATTAAAACAAGCGGAGAATTATAATATAAAAATATCCGTTTGTTCAAGTGCTTTTTCAGGCAGCCTGAAAAAACTAACTGGTTCTTTCACACACAAAATGGGCTATGGCGTGCAGTATTTCGCTGTTGGGTATAGACTTTATGCTTTCAGTCGCACGCAAACACAAGGTT
>JAFWTP010000182.1 GCA_017518845.1 Neisseriaceae bacterium | reverse complement strand
CCCGAAGAAGTTGATGTTTCACAAGACCGCATTGACTATGCCGAATTGCCCGACCACGAAAAACATATTTTTATCAGCAACTTAAAATATCAAACGCTATTAGATAGCATTCAAGGCAGAAGCCCCAATGCGGCGTTTTTGCCTTTGGTTTCTATTCCTGAATTAGAAACTTGGATTGAAACTTGGAGTTTTTCTGAAACAATCCATTCTCGCTCATATACGCATATTATTCGTAATATTGTGAATGAGCCGTCTATTATATTTGATGATATTGTGCGGAATGAACATATTATTCGCCGTGCCAACGATATTAGCGTTTATTATGATGATTTAATTTGTCATTCGTGGATTTGGCAAAAATTTGGCGATGGTTTGCATACGATTAACGGCAAATCTTATGACGCAACCACGCGTTCTTTGAAAAAGAAATTATATTTGGCAATGATGTGCGTGAATGTATTAGAAGCCATTCGTTTTTATGTGAGTTTCGCTTGTTCTTTTGCCTTTGCCGAACGCAAATTGATGGAAGGCAATGCCAAAATTATTCGCCTAATTGCACGAGATGAAGCCTTGCATTTAACAGGCACACAGCACATTATCAACATTATGCAAAAGGGCGTTGATGACGCAGAAATGGCAGAAGTTGCCGCTGCCGCACAAAACGAGTGCTTTGAATTATTCAAACGCGCCGCAGAGCAGGAAAAAGAGTGGGCAGCGTATTTATTCAAAGACGGCTCGATGATAGGTTTGAACAAAGATATTTTGGGGCAGTATGTGGAATACATTACCAATGCCCGCATGCAAGCGGTGAATCTGCCGCCCGCATTCCCCAACGCCCGCCAAAACCCGATTCCTTGGATTAACACTTGGTTGGTGTCCGACAATGTTCAGGTTGCCCCGCAGGAAGTGGAAGTGTCGTCCTATTTAGTGGGACAAATTGACGCAGAAATCAATGCTGCTGATTTGGAGGATTTTGAATTGTGATTTCTTGAAAATAATATTCAAATGTAATTGTTAATAACTTTCCGGCAAACTGAAACCTTTGCAGAACCCTATTTTTTACAATTCGTTATTTTGAGCACAAGCGAAGAATCTTTTATAAAACAATTAATTAAGATTCTTCGTTTCCCTACGGAAAACTCAGAATGACGGGTTTTGCAAAGGCTTCATACTATTGAGTAATAAACAGTCTGCCGGAAAGTGATTAGGGGATAATTTACGATTTTCACGTTAATATCTTATTTTGTGCTATGCAGTGAAAAGGAGTATAATCAGCCGTGCTTATGCAAGTTGTATGATTGATATTTTTTCCCTTATTCAAGGAGGTTTTTGTATGCGTTTACAGAATAAAGTTTCTGTGATTACAGGTGCTGCTGGTGGTATTGGCTTGGCAACAGTTCAAAAATTTGCTCAGGAAGGTGCAATTATTGCGGTATGTGATTTAAACAAAGAAGCCGTAGAGAAAATTGCACAAGACATTAATACTTTGGGTGGTAAAGCCAAAGGCTATGTAGTTAATGTTGTTGATAAAGAATCTATTCAGGCGATGTATGATGATGTGCTGAAAAACTTTGGACGCGTTGATGTTTTGTGCAATATCGCAGGTATTACCCAAGATGCACAATTAATCAAAATGACCGAAGAACAATTTGATAGTGTTATCAATATCAACTTAAAAGGCACTTACAATATGACTCGTGCGATTGTAAATCAAATGGTTGCACAAGGTTATGGCGTGGTGCTGAACACTTCATCTGTGGTTGGTGTATATGGTAACTTCGGTCAAACCAACTACGCTGCTTCTAAATTTGGCGTAATCGGCTTTGCCAAAGTTTGGGCACGTGAATTGGGCAAAAAAGGCATTCGTGCTAATGCAATTTGTCCAGGTTTCGTGGCTACACCAATGGTTCAAAAAATGCCCGAAAACATTCGTGATTCAATGGCTGCTCGCATTCCCATGAAACGCATGGCAGAACCACGCGAAATCGCTGATTTGTTCGCATTCTTGGCATCTGATGAAGCATCCTATATCAATGGTGCAGCGATTGAAATTACAGGTGGTTTAACCCTGTAATCGCTTTTAATTAAATCTATTACAAAAAAACCGTTTTAGTTTAGCTAAAACGGTTTTTGTCTGTGCTTAAACAATCTGAAACTACTGCAAAACTAAGACTCCTGCAAAACTCGTCATTCTTCATTTCACGAAGTGAAATGAAGAATCTAACTT
>JAFWTP010000181.1 GCA_017518845.1 Neisseriaceae bacterium | reverse complement strand
GCCTACCGACATACTTTTTCAACTGATGAATGTGCTTTCGGAATATTTCTTTATCAAGAATCCGAACCCAAAACCCGAAAAAAATGTTGAAAATGAGTACATTTACAACGCCTATCTAAAAATCAAGTCGCTCTACAATGTGCTTATCGAAAACTGCGAAAAATACCAACTTTCCGATGAATTGGTTTTAAATCTTTTGCGGCAAAATCTTGATTCTGTGTCGGTTGCGTTTGATTCCGAGTCGGTTGGCAACAGCGTGCAAATTATGGGTATGATAGAGAGCCGAAATATCGATTTCGACAACATAATTATGCTTGGAATTAATGAGGGTGTATTTCCCAAAACCTCTGAAAATGACTCATTTATAACCGAAGGAATGCGTATGGCGTTTGATATGCCGGTGCTTAAATACAAGGATGCTATTTTTGCGTATTTCTTCTACCGTCTGTTTCAGCGTGCCAAGAATATCAAAGTGCTGTACAACAATGTGTTCGGACAAAGCACTTCGGGTGAGTTGAGTAGGTTTGCCACACAGATTCAAAAAGAGGCTTCAAACGCCTATTGTGCTGATTCTAAGTTGTCTATAACCGAACGCGAGTTTATGCGTCAGATAAAACCGTCGCATACTAATAATGTGAATGTGGAAAACAACGAGGACAGTAGAAATATCTTAAAACGTTATCTTGCAAATGATTACCACAATTCAAAACTCTCGCCATCGGCACTGAGCACTTATTTGGATTGTCCGCTCAAATTTTATTTTCAATACATTGCGCGGCTAAATCCCGAGGCTGAGGTGGAAGAGGATATTTCGCCCGCCGATTTTGGAACTATTCTCCACGCATCTGTGGAAACACTTTACACTCAGATAAAAGGTGCCGACGGACTTATCACCGCACAAGCCCTCAACGTGTCGGAACCCATTGTAGAACAGCACATTCTCAATGCCTACAATCAGAATTTTAAGCAGAAACTCAAAGACAAAGAGAGTCTTGAAGGTTTTCACAAGATATTTTTTGAGATTGTAAAACAGTATCTCGGCAGAATTATCGAGTACGACAAGAGTGTTGCGCCGTTTAAATTTCTTGCCGCCGAGCAAAACGCCTATTGCCCTATCGATGTTACTATCAATGGTTTACCCGAAAAAGTTTGGATTGGCGGTAAACTCGACCGCTTGGATATTGACCGCAATGGCAATCTCCGCATTGTAGACTACAAAACCGGCAACACCGCCAAGAAAATGAAATTCAACACCTTGGCAGACCTTTTCGACGATTCGCAAAAAATGCGGCGTCCAATTGCGTTCCAACTTCTGTTTTATTCTTACGTCTATATGCGCAAACATCCCGACTTGCGTCCCACGCCCGCAGTGTATGCCGTTAGAAATACCATTAGCGAAAAAGATACATATCTTTCTGCCGATTCTGTTCCTGTTAATGGCGTTAATATCAAGCAATTGACCGATGATTTTGCCGACCATCTGCAACAGTTGATTAATGAAATTTTTAACTGTGAAAAATTTGAACCAAAGCCAAACGACTATTGCAAATATTGTGATTTTTACGAACTTTGCAACGCTGATAAATAAACAACTAAAAACGCATAATATGAAATTTTTTGAAAACGCCCGCGAAGGCAAGAACCATTGGCTGCTCTATTTGGCGCTATTAGCAATCGGATATGTGGTGGCACAGATACCGAGTGTGGTTTATTTACCTATTATTTATATCCGCAAAGCGATTCATCGCGAAATAACAGTGCCACAAAACGGTGATTTTTCGGATGTTATGAAATCTTCGATGGAAATGTTTAACGACCTTCCCGGATTTGTGGTGCTGATGCTCTCGTTTGTATTTTGGAT
>JAFWTP010000180.1 GCA_017518845.1 Neisseriaceae bacterium | reverse complement strand
TTTTCTTCCTTATCCAACGCCTTTTTCATCGCTTGGATAAAATCTTTGGGGTGATAATAACTGATGAACTGAAACGCATCAGCAACGCTTTGAATAAAATCTTCTTGTTTGATGACAGTCATTTTTGTGTTCCTGTTAAAGGTTGAGAAAGGGTTTATTTTAACGGTTTTGAATAGGTTTTGCTAATAGTTAGTAGTGAGTAGTGAGCACTTATTTAGTCAAGCCTGTGGCTTGATGGTTATTTTTTGATAATGCTTCGATTTTGCTTTTAACTTCACTGTGTTTGTTGAACTTTGTTTCAGGCAGCCTGAAAAAAAACTACTGTCATTACGAGCATAGCCGTTAGGCTATGCGTAGTCATCTTCTTGCTATGGAAAACGGCATATCGCAAAAATGATTTCAGGCTGACTGAAAGGCAAAATCGAAGCGTTATCTTAATATATCCGTCAAGCCACAGGTTTGGCATAAAACCTAATTGCTCATTGCTCACTGCTCACTGCTCACTGCTCATTGCTCATTGCTCATTGTTTTCAGGCTGCCTGAAAATTGACAAGCACGGGCAAATGGCGTATATTCCGTAATCCTTTTTGAAAAGTTAAGGACTGCTCCCATCGTCTAGTCGGCCTAGGACATCGCCCTTTCACGGCGGTAACTGGGGTTCGAATCCCCATGGGAGTGCCATTTAATCGTTTTACTTAAATATAATACCGCGTTGGTCATTCTTTGCCGTATTATTCAAACTGTCAAAGGCTTACCGCCTTGTCTGATATTCAATTAAAACGATTAAACGCTTCAAAACCAAGTCGGAGTGTAGCGCAGTCTGGTAGCGCATCTCGTTCGGGACGAGGGGGTCGAAGGTTCGAATCCTTTCACTCCGACCATTTCTTTTTATTATTGTCCGTTCAAATCTTTGCACCTGCCTGAAAAGATATTATTTTGTTTCTCATAAATTTTTTTTTTGTTATTTCTCACGGAGACACGGAGAACACGGAGAGTAAGGTTAAGTGTTTATATTATTAACATTTTTTCATATTCTCCGTGTTCTCCGTGTCTCCGTGAGAAATTTATAAAAAACAAAAATCTCATCTTGTATCGAATGAAAAATTCAGCGATTTTTTATCAATTTGTGTTGATAAAAAAGGTTGAGCAAACAATCATATTTCTTTTATTTTCCCTGTTAAAATCCTGTAAAATCATCACTTTTACACAGCGTCAAATTGATAATGTTACTCTCCATTTCCCACACCCAAGCGTCTGAAATCACCTTACCAGGTTCTAAAAGCATTAGCAATCGCGTTTTGCTGTTGGCGGCTTTGTCTAAAAATTCGTGTCATATCAAACGCTTATTAAAATCTGATGATACTGAAAGAATGTTAGACGCACTCACTGCACTGGGCGTGTCTATGCAAAAGGCTAACGATGAACTCATTATTCACGGTGCAAATGGCGTGTTCAGGCAGCCTGAAACGCTGTTTTTGGGCAATGCAGGCACGGCGTTTCGTCCGCTAACGGCGGTTTTGGCGGTTTTGGGGGTTGAATGCGAACTCACAGGTGTGGCACGAATGTATGAACGCCCGGTTGCGGATTTGGTTATCGCCTTGCGGCAAATCGGGGCGGATATTCGCTATCTTCACAATGACGGTTTTCCGCCGTTAAAAATCGGCAAGTTTGCGGATAACGGTTGTCGCACGGTTCAAGTTTCAGGCAGCGTTTCTTCTCAATTTTTAAGTGCCTTGCTGATGGCTTTGCCGCTTACCAAAAAAGCGTATGAAATTCAAGTGCTTGGCGATTTAATTTCCAAGCCGTATATTGATATTACGCTGAATTTATTGCAGCGTTTTGGCGTGGAAATTGAAAATCAGGATTATCAAGCGTTCAGGCTGCCTGAAACAGCGTTCGGCGATAGCCAAAACAGTATTTACACCGCACCGAATGAATTATTAGTTGAAGGAGATGCGTCAGGTGCGTCTTATTTTATGGCGGCAGGGATATTGGGTAAAAATCCGATTAAAATCAATGGAATAGATAAAAACAGTATTCAGGGCGATATAGCGTTTGCCAATCATTTAGAACAAATGGGGGCAAATGTCGAGTGGGGTGAAGGCTTTATCACTGTTTCTGCTCCGCATAATTTGCAATTACAGGCGTTTGATATTGACGCCAATCATATTCCAGATGCGGCAATGACCTTTGCCGTGATTGCTTTGGCGGCACAAGGGCGAAGTGCCATTCGCAATATTGCCTCTTGGCGTGTGAAAGAAACTGACCGCATAGCGGCTATGGCGTGCGAACTGCGTAAATTGGGTGCAAAAGTAGAAACCACAAATGACGCAATTTTCATCACGCCACCTGAAAAATTAAATGAAAATGTGGCGATTGATACCTATGACGACCACCGCATCGCCATGTGCTTTTCTTTGGTGTCGTTATTAGGCGTGCCCGTGGTGATTAACAATCCTGAATGCGTGAATAAAACTTTTCCGACTTATTTTGAAGTTTTTCAGGGGATTATGAAAAAATAATTGTTTTCAGGCTGCCTGAAAAATAGTTTGAATAGGAACAAAAAATGGCTTTTACCAAAATGTTAATCAACGAAACGCCTATTTGGGCAAAATTGAATTTGCATCAAAAAAGTACGCAATACTTGAAAATGCGAAATTTGTTTGCCGAAAACGCTCATCGTTTTGATGAAATGAGTGAAATTTTGGGCGGTTTTTTGTTTGATTATTCCAAAAATCGCATTACCGAAGAAACGCTTAACTTGTTGATTGAATTAGCTAATACCGCAAAATTAGGCGAGCAAATGCAAAAAATGCGACAAGGTGAAAAAATCAATATTTCAGAAAATCGTGCCGCTTTGCATATTGCGAGTAGGCTGCCTGAAAATGCTGAATTATTGATTAACAATGACAATATTGTGCCAAAAATTCAAGCAGAATTAAATCGAGCGTTGTTATTTGCTGAAAATGTGCGGCAAGGCTGCCTGAAAACATTCGCAGGCGAACCCTTTGAATATGTGGTGAATATCGGTATCGGCGGTTCAGACTTGGGCGTGCGTGCGTGTGCGTATGCCTTGCGAAAATATCAAAATAGCAATATTAAAGTGCATTTTGTGGCAAATGTGGATAAAGCCGATTTAGATGCAACGCTCGCTGAAATTGAGATTGAAAAAACACTGTTTATTGTGTCGAGTAAATCATTTACCACGCCCGAAACGCTGATTAACGCGACTACGGCGAAAAAATTATTATTGACAAGGCTGCCTGAAAAAGCGATTAGTCAGCATTTTATTGCCATTTCTAATAACATTCAGGCAGCCTGCGATTTTGGTATTGCCAAAGAGCATATTTTTCAATTTAATGAATGGGTTGGCGGACGCTATTCGGCGACTTCGGTGATTGGCTTGCCCTTGATGATTGCGGTTGGCGAAGAGTATTTTCGTCAATTTTTGGCAGGAGCCAATGCGATGGACGAGCATTTTTTCACCGCCGAATTTCGCCACAATATTCCTGTTTTGGCAGGGCTGATTGGCTTGTGGTACAACACTTTTTACCGCTCGGCAAGCCACGCGATTATTCCTTATGCCCACGATTTATGCCGCTTTCCTGCCCATATTCAGCAGTTGGATATGGAAAGCAACGGCAAAAAAACTTCGCAATACGGCGATTATTTAGACTTCGACACAGGTTCGATTATTTGGGGCGAAGAAGGTGTGAATTGTCAGCACGCATTTTTTCAACTGCTTCATCAAGGCACACGGCTTGTGCCTGCGGATTTTATTGTGGTTGTGGGCGATAAGGGCGACATTCATCAGCAAACCCTTGTGGCAAACGCTTTGGCACAAACTCGAGCCTTAATGGCAGGCAAAACAGATGCTGAAATTTTGCAGGAATTAGCCCATTTATCCGCCATTAAACGCGATGAATTGTTGCCGCAAAAACGCTTTGACGGCAATCAGCCAACCAATACCATTTTGTTGGACGAACTGAACCCCTTTAATTTAGGCAAATTGTTGGCGTTTTATGAACACAAAACTTTTGTGCAAGCGGCAATTTGGGGAATAAACCCATTTGACCAGTGGGGCGTGGAGTACGGCAAAGCGTTGGCACGCGATATTTATCCTAAATTATCAAGCACTTGCGATACGGATTACGACAGTTCCACAAATGGCTTGATTGCGTTTTATCGCAAATGTGAATAATTTTTTCAGGCAGCCTGAAAGGGTATAATCAGCCTATATTTTAAAAAGGAAAAACACCATGCAACAACAAGACTACCAAAGCACATTAGACAACGCCGAACTGTTGTTTGACGCAGAAACCTGCCATGCCGCTTTGCGTAAAATGGCAGCGGAAATTACCGTAACCATGAAAAACGACTTTCCTTTGGTTTTGCCGATTATGGGCGGAGCGGTTGTATTTGCGGGGCAATTATTGCCGCTTTTGCGTTTTCCTTTGGATTTTGATTACGCCCATGTATCGCGTTATGGCGACAAGTTAGTGGGCGGCTCGTTTGAATGGACGCACCTGCCTAAATTAAGCGTTAAAGACCGCCATATTTTAATTTTGGACGATATTTTAGACGAAGGTCATACCATGGCGGCGATGAAAGAAAAAGTGCTGCAAATGGGTGCGAAATCGTGTCGCTGTGCGGTTTTTGCCAATAAACTACTGCCGCACGCCAAGCCCATAGCCGCTGATTTTGTCGGCTTAAATGTGCCAAACCGCTATGTATTTGGCTTTGGCATGGATGTCAGCGGTGCATGGCGAAATTTGCCTGAAATTTATGCTTTGAGAAAAAGTTAAATGGTGTTTTCAGGCTGCCTGAAAAATAGTACAGTACTGCCGAAAAAAATATACTGTCATTGCGAGCCGTGATTTATCACGGCGTGGCAATCTCCCAGCATAAGGAGTACGGATTTAATCTTTCAGACTACCTGAAAATTAAATCGTCATTGCGAATATTGTTAATTCTTTTAAAGGGTTGTAAATGAATAATTTGTTAAAAATGAAAGTAGGGTCAAAAGTTCCTAATCCTGAAAAATTATTTGAAGGATATGAAATTCAAGAAAATCATATTATTGCTAATGTGAGTATTGATAAAATTGAAAGTATTATGCAACATTTTATTATTATGCATAAAGAAGAACCGTTATTTTTTATTTTAGAAATTCCTACGCATTTTAAAAATGAAACAGCGCCTAATCAATTACACAAAGATGTTTATTATATTGACGGTTGTACAGCAGAAGAAACATTTAATATTTTAGAGTGTTATGGAAATTTGCTTTATAATGATGGCTGTGTCTCATTTGGTTTTGGTTGTCATTATAGTAATAATGAAATTATATTTGGTAAATATAATGTATTAACTATTTATAGTTCAAATATAGAACAATTTTATGATTTTTTTGAACAACATAATATTGAACAAGTTAATCGTTTGATTACCGCTTGGGATACTTTTTCTTATGATAATCCTGGAATGAGTGAAAGATATGAAGAAAATGGAAAAAGTATATATGATTTACCCGAATTATTAAAAGACTGGGGTATTTATTTTGCTGAACGAAGAGAAGAATAATCAAATAATCTTTTCAGGCAGCCTGAAAATAAAAATCTAACGGAGCAAATAATGCAAAAACGCACTTTATCTTTATTAACAACTTTAATTCTTTTTCAGGCAGCCTGTGCTACGCAGACGGCCGTACCGAGTGAAACGCTATCTCAAAATACGGCGGAAATCACGCCGCCCACTCCTGTGGAATTAACACCGTGCAGTGATGAAATGTGTTTTATTCAACGCTCAACTCACATTGCTACACAAGACGAATGGGCAGATTTTTTTGGCCAAGTGGAATATAAAGACAAGATTATTGAAATCATCACACGCCCTGCGACTTCGCGTCCGTGGTATCGTTTTGGAGCAGATAATGCGTCAGCGAAACGCATTACGGACGGTGTGGCATTTTATAAACAAAATCAACGTGTTGCATTGCAAGCCGAGCAGAATTACGGCGTGCCAGCTTCTGTTATGACCGCCATTTTGGGCATAGAAACCCATTACGGACGCAATATGGGCTCGTTTCGTGTGGCAGACGCTTTGAATACATTAGCGTTTAATTACAGCAAACGCTTGGATTTTTTCCAAGACGAATTGCGAGAATTTATGCAAATGAGCCGTGAATTAAGTCGCAATCCCTTTGATTTTACAGGCAGTTACGCAGGGGCAATGGGTATGCCGCAATTTATGCCGTCTTCATACCGCAAATGGGCAAAAGACGGAGACGGGGACGGTTTTGCCGATATTTGGCGAAGTCGTGCGGACGCATATGCGTCAGTCGGCAATTACCTAAAAGAACACGGCTGGCAAACAGGCGGACGCATATTTGTGCCGCTCACGGTAACGCCTGACCAAGTGCCACAATTAGACGCATTTTCTGCTGAAAAAACAGGCTTAAATCACACCGTAGGCGAGTTTCGGCAATTAGGTTTAATATTGCCGCCCGATATTAAAGATGACGATAAGGCTTTGATTTATCGCTTGGAAACCGCACCAAACGAGTTTTCCTATTATTTAGGTTTAAACAACTTTGTGGTGATTTGGCAATATAATAACAGCCGAATGTATGTGCATGCGGTAGGCGTTATTGCAAATGGCATACGCAGTGGGCTATGAGCCATTTCAGGCAGCCTGAACATACACAACCCATTAAATTAAAAAGGAAAAAACAATGTCGCAACCTTATTATCCACACCCGATTATTGCCAAAGAAGGCTGGATTTTTATTGCTATTTTTGCAATGATTAGTTTGATTTTATTGATTATTTGCCCTGTATTGTCTTTAATCGGCTGGGCTTTAACTATTTTTACCGTGCAATTTTTCCGCGACCCCAAGCGGGAAGCGGGTTCGGATGATGAACTCGATGTTTTATCGCCTGCGGACGGCAAAATTGTGGTGATTGAAAAAGCAACCGACCCTTTCCGTAACACAGAAGCCTTAAAAATCAGCGTTTTTATGAATGTATTTAATGTGCATTCTAACCGTGTGCCGCTCACAGGCGAAGTGGAACGCGTGGATTACTTTGGCGGCTCATTTTTAAACGCCGCATTAGACAAAGCGAGTGTTGAAAACGAACGCAACGCCATTTTATTAAAGACCGATACAGGTTTTGCGATGACCTTTGTGCAAATCGCAGGCTTGGTAGCACGCCGCATTGTGAATTATGCCGAGAACGGCGACCGCTTAA
>JAFWTP010000179.1 GCA_017518845.1 Neisseriaceae bacterium | reverse complement strand
ATTCTTCATTATCATGTTTTTTTTCCAAATATGATATAATTTTTATCATATATTTATTAAATTTTATATCATCATTATAAATTTGAGAATTATTAAAAATAATGTAAGCCATTTTTTCTATATTATGTTCATCGGTTTTATAATATTTATCTTTTAATTCATCTTCTAATAATTGTACAGATATATTACTATTACCCAATGCATAGAAACGAACTTCATCTGATAAGTCATTTGTGGCTAATTGAGTTAATATATTTTTTGGCGTCTTGGGATTAGATGCAACTGCTTGACGAACTTGTGTGTCATCATCTTCTGATAGAAATTTTAAGGTTTTATCATTAGTGTTTGAATTAGACGCAACAGCCTGACGAATGCTTACATTCGCGTGGTTTGCATAATTGTCAAGTTCTTTGGTATTTGTTTCTAAACTTACTCTATAAGGCATAAGTTCATTATTGCCAGTAAAGGCGGATATTTGATACTTTTTATAATATACATTATCTGATTTATCGATAGTTAATTCTAAATCTTGAAATAATGCATATTTGTTAATAATATTTCTTATATTAACATATATATTTGTATTATCTTTATTTTCAGTTGTAGGTATATTGGTATCTCGAAATATTTTTACTAAACTATCGGTTATGCATGCTTTTAGCATATCTACATATTTTTTACGGATAACTTTATCTTTATTTGAATATTCATGTATTTCTCTGAAAATCATTTGTAATAATTGATAAAATTGTTTATTTATTTTTTCATCTTTTTCCATTATTTTTATCTGTTCTTTTATTTCTTTTAATAAATTTGTAAATGTTGTTGTTTCAAATTGTTTTTGTTTAAATTCTTCGCGTGTATTATTAATTTGTTTTTTCTGATAATAAAGCATACTTAATGTTACTGCAAATGTAAGTAATGTAATTAGCGTTCCATAAATGCCACCAATATAACTACCAAAATTTCCCCAAATTTCTATTTTATTTTCACCTACTGCTTGTTTATACATAGGTAAAATACTATTAAATATCTTATATATCAATAATAAGACAGAAATAAAAAAAATAAAAATAACAGTAGGAGCAATTAAAGGAATAATTATAGATTTTAGTAATTCAATATTATTATTAAATTTATTTTCATAATCATTACCAAATAAGTCCCTTTCTTCTTTTTTATCATCATTATTTTGCTTTATAGTTGCTGGAATTGCAAATATCAGTACTACTATGATGATAGAAACATTCAATAAACTAGCTTTATTTAAAATGAAAGCAACGGGAAATACTATAAAAATTATAATCAATGCACAAATAAGAAAACATTGTGTTAATGTATCGAATTGTAAAAATCTTCTTAATAACTTTTCCATAATTGTATTACTTTTTATTGCGTAAATTTATCCAGTTTAACTTAATTTTCAGGCAGTCTGAAC
Organism: Neisseriaceae bacterium; assembly: GCA_017518845.1. Classification (GTDB taxonomy): domain Bacteria; phylum Pseudomonadota; class Gammaproteobacteria; order Burkholderiales; family Neisseriaceae; genus RGIG9985. The sequence goes on along the minus strand of JAFWTP010000179.1, from coordinate 11,437 downwards.
GGCTTTTTGGTGGGCAGGAATGCCCGCCCTATAAGGGTTTTATTATTTTTTCAGGTTGCCTGAAAAACTTTATTTTATAAAATGGCTGCTCGAAGACCCACCCTACAATGCGTTTAATCTTCGCTATATCCCAACTTTTTCAGCAAATACTCTAATTCATCGTGAGACGAAAAGGCGAAGGTGATTTTGCCTTGTCCTTTTAAGCCGCATTGAATGGCGACTTCCATATTCAGCAATTCGGCGAGTTTGTTTTGCAGGCGTTGAATGTCGGCATCAACTGATTTAGACCGCAAGCCGCTTTTGACTGTGGGTTTCGCACTTCGCCGTTCCACTTCTCGCACTGACCAGCCGTTTTTGGCAGCCCGTTGTGCCAAAGAAATTTGCTCAACAACAGGCAGCGTAATTAAGGCTCTGGCGTGTCCCATTTCTAATTTGCGTTCGTACAGTAAATCTTGCACGGGTTCGGGCAGGTTTAGCAATCGCAAGGTGTTGGATACGCTGCTGCGGCTTCTGCCCACTGCGTCTGCGGCTTGTTCGTGGGTTAAGCCAAATTCGTCAATCAGGCGTTTTAAGCCGTGTGCTTCTTCAATCGGATTTAAGTTTTGCCGTTGAATGTTCTCGATTAAGCCGATTGCCAAAGCGTTTTCATCGCTAATGCTTTTAATCACCGCTGGAATTTCCGTCAAACCTGCCAACTGTGCGGCACGCCAACGGCGTTCGCCTGCGATGAGTTCGTAATTTTCAAAGCCAAATTCACGCACAATAATCGGCTGAATCACGCCTTGTGCTTTGATGGAATCGGCAAGTTCTTGCAGGCTGTCGTCATCAATTTGCGAACGCGGTTGGTATCGTCCAGGTTCGATTTGCTCAATCGGCAGCACCGATAAGCGGTCGTCCGTGCCGACATTTTCCACGCCTGATTTGAGTAATTGCCCTAAATCTGTGCCTAATGCTTGTTTTTTCTTTGCCATTATTGAAAACTCCTGCAAAATTTAATTTTGCAATATTGACTTATTTCTTCCCTTTAACATTGAGCCGTTGCCACAATTCTTTGGCTAATGATAAATACGCTTCTGTTCCTTTGGCACTTTTGTCATACGCCAAAATCGGCTTGCCGTGACTCGGTGCTTCTGCCAAACGCACATTGCGGGGAATTTCTGTTTTAAACATAAATTTGCCAAAATGTTCTTCTAACTGGCGGGCAACTTCTTGCGATAAATTATTTCTGCCGTCAAACAGCGTTTTCACCACGCCAACCACTTCTAACGCAGGATTTAAGCCGCTTTGACGAATTTTTCGCATGGTTGCCACTAAATCCGACAAACCTTCCAAAGCGTAATATTCGCACACCATCGGAATCACCACGCCGTCAGCGGCAACTAATGCACTTAAAGTTAGCAGTGTTAAAGTGGGCGGACAGTCGATAATCATACAATCATAGTTATCACGCACCGACACCAAAGCGTGTCGCAGACGCATTTCTTTGGCACCTTCTAACGCCAAATCAATTTCTGCCCCTGCCAAATTGCGATTTGCCGCCAAAACATCAAAACCGCCTGTTTCCGAGTGCAACAAGGCTGCCTGAATGTCCGCCTTACCCGTTAAAACCTGACAAGTGCCGAATTTCACATTGTTTTTGGCAATGCCCGCCCCAGTGGTTGCATTGCCTTGTGGGTCCAAATCCACTAACAACACACGCAATTTTTGGTGAGCCAAAGACGCAGCCAAATTCACCGCAGTCGTGGTTTTGCCCACGCCGCCTTTTTGATTAGCCACAGCAATAATGTGTCCCATTATTCCCCCTTAACCGCCATTTCAACAATATGCCGAGAACCGTCTATAAACGGCACTTTTACTTCAACCACTTGTTTTACCATAATATTTTCAGGCAGCCTACCCACTTCTTCATACGGATAAACGCCTTTCATTGCCAACCACACGCCGTTTTTTGACAGCAAATGTTGCGATAATCGCACAAAATCCCCCAACTCCGCAAACGCTCGAGAAACAATAGTATCAAATTGAATTGCTTGAATATTTTCCACGCGTTCGCTGATTACTGCTACATTATTCAAGCCTAATTCAATCACCGCTTGGCGTAAAAACGCGGTTTTTTTGCTGTTAGAATCAACCAGCGTAACCGCCAAATCATCACGCATAATCGCCAGTGGAATACCTGGTGTTCCCCCGCCCGAACCCACATCTAACAGCGTTTTTGCCGTATTCGGCACAAACGGCGTTAATGACAAACTGTCTAACAAATGATGACAAACCATTTGCCGTGTATCTTTTAATGCCGTCAAATTATACGCTACATTCCACTTTTCTAATAAATCAATATACAAACATAACTGATTGAATTTATTATCCGTTATAGCGATATTCATCATCGCTAAACCGTCCGTTAATTGCGTTTGAGATTGTGCGTCCATATAGATTTTAAATGTGCAGAAAATAAAGGTGTTATTTTATCACATAGATAGATATGAGATTGTTTTCAGGCTGCCTGAAAATTAAATCATCATTGTTTATTGTCTTTCAGGCAGCCTGAATGATTGGTTTCGCAACGCAAAAAAAGGTGATTTACATTCATAAATGTATGTATAATTTGCCCTTACGAAAAAGGGTAAATTGTCATACAATAACCCGTTTTATTTGATATAAATCAATCGTTTTATAAAGTGTCCAAAGGCTGCCTGAAAGGTGAAACAAAGCGGTATCGAAAATGTATCCGTTTTGCCTGAACTGTTCATTGTTTTTCAGGCTGCCTGAAAGGTTGTAATTGTTTGATTTATAGTTAAGTTTAGGTTAATTTTGTTTGAATATTTTTGTTCTTTTTTATAAAGGCTGATAAAAATGACACACATTAGATTTCTGAAATATACGGCAATCGCTTTGGCAACAGTGGCGGCGTTATCTGCGTGTAAGCCGAAACAGCAACAGCCGCAAGGGCAGGCACCTGTGGTTTCGGTGATTGCTGTCCAACCTGAAACGGTTAAGTTAAATACGGCTTTGACGGGGCGTTTGGAAGCGTCTCGAACAGCGGAAGTGCGGGCTCGTGTTCAAGGTGTTGTTTTGGAACGGCTTTTTGAAGAAGGTTCGCAGGTAAAGCAAGGTCAGCCTTTGTTTTTGATTGATGACGCACCTTATCGTGCCGCCAAAGCGTCTGCACAGGCGGTGTTTGATAAGGCTCGGGCGGATATGAACCGTATGAAACCCTTAATGGAAGCAGGGGCGATTAGTCGTCAGGAATGGGACGCTATTGTTCAGGGCTATCAGGTTGCCAAGTCTAATTTGGAAACGGCAAATATCAATTTTAGTTATGCTCATGTAACGGCACCCATTTCAGGCAGAATTGGGCGTGCGGAAGTCAGTGAGGGTGCGTTAGTTAGCCCAAATGCCGCAACGCTTATGGCGACTATTCATCAGGATAATCCTTTGTATATTAACTTTACGCAATCGGCTGATGAAGTGATGAAAATGCGGCGTGATATTGCGTCTGGCAAGATTACGGCGATTGACGGCGAAATCCCTGTGCGTGTGTTTTTTAATGACGGCACGGAATACGAACACACGGGTAAATTGCTTTTTACTGACCCCACTGTCAATGCGACTACTGGGCAGGTTTCTTTGCGTGCGGTGATTCCCAATCCTGATAATATCTTGTTTGCAGGCTTGTTTGTGTCGGTTGAAATTGCGAATACGGAAATTCCAAATGCGATTGTATTGCCACAACAGGCGGTAACAAGAGGGCAAACCGATGTGGTGATGATTGTTAATAAAGATGGTTCATACGCACCACGCCCTGTGGTTGTTTCTGGTCAGCAGGGCAATAATTGGATTATCACAGGCGGCTTAAATCAAGGCGATAAGGTGATTATTGACGGTATGGCGATTGTGCAAATGATGGGGGCAAAACAGGTGCAAACCAAGCCGTGGGGCGTGGATATGCCGCCACAAGGTCAAGGCGGTCAAGCAGGGCAGCCTGAAAATCAAGGGCAGCCTGAAAATGCTAATCCGCAACAACAAGGGCAGCCTGAAAATAATTCAGAACCAGCAAATCAGGGGCAGCCTGAACAATCTGAAAACACAGAACAACCCAAAGCATAATCGGGAGAAAACGCTATGGCTCGTTTTTTTATTGACCGCCCCATTTTTGCGTGGGTGATTGCCATTTTTATTATTATGGCAGGTTTGGTGTCGATTAAATTTTTGCCTGTTAATCAATATCCGCAGGTAACGCCGCCGAAAATTATGCTGATTGCGTCTTACCCTGGTGCGGACGCGGAAACCATTGACAGCAGCGTGATGTCGATTATGGAAGACCAGATGAACGGCATTGACGGTTTAATGTATATGGAATCGCAATCGTCCGCTAATTCAGGCAACCTGACCTTAACTTTTAGCACCGAAACGAATGAAGATATTGCCCAAATGCAGGTGCAAAACAGACTTTCTCGCATTGAGTCGCGTCTGCCCGATATGGTTACGCAGTTGGGCATTCAGGTGTTCAAACGCTCATCTAACTTCTTAATGTTGGTTTCCTTACAGTCGGAAAGTTTAGCCAAAGACGAAATGGGCGATTATGCCAACCGCAATATTCTGCCCGAATTGCAACGCTTACCTGGTGTGGGTTCGGTGCAAATGTTTGGTGCAGAGCGTGCTATGCGGGTGTGGGTCGATCACAATAAACTCAAAGCCTTAAATTTAAGTTTTATTGATGTCAATAATGCGATTGCTATGCAAAATACGCAAATTGCGGCAGGCACAATGGGTAAATTAGGCACCATTCCGAACGATTTTCATCAGGAAATTTTGGCAACGGTAACTGTGCCAAGCCGTATGAAAAGCGTTGAAGAATTTGAAAATATGATTTTGCGTGCGGGTGCGGACGGTTCTATTGTGCGGCTTAAAGATGTGGCACGGGTTGAATTAGGCTCGCAAGAGTATGATGTGGCTATGCGACTTAATAAAAAACCCACAATCGGTATCGGCGTGCAGTTGTCGAACACAGGCAATGCTATGGAAGTGTCTGCTGCCATTCAAAAGAAAATGGCAGAATTGCAACCTTATTTTCCGTCTGATATGTCGTGGTCGGTGCCGTATGATTCTTCCACATTCGTAGGTTTGTCGATTAGCAAAGTGGTGCATACATTAGTTGAAGCAATTTTCTTGGTGTTTGTGGTGATGTTTATCTTCCTGCAAAACTGGCGATACACCTTAATTCCCACAATTGTTGTGCCGATTTCGCTCTTGGGTGCATTAGCCGTTGTTTATGCACTCGGTATGTCGATTAATGTGCTGACGATGTTCGCTATGGTTTTGGTTATCGGTATTATTGTCGATGACGCAATCGTGGTTGTGGAAAATGTCGAGCGGCTTATGGTAGAAGAAAAACTCTCGCCCAAAGAAGCCGCGAAAAAAGGTATGGACCAAATTTATGGGGCGATTATCGGTATTACCGCTGTTTTAATTGTGGTATTTATTCCGATGGCGTTTTTCAGCGGTTCCACAGGCAATATTTACCGCCAGTTTGCGATTGTGATGTCGGTATCCATTGCCTTTTCTGCCTTTTTGGCGTTGTCGCTCACGCCTGCCTTGTGCGGCACGCTGCTTAAACCCATTCCTGAAAATCATCACGATAAAAAAGGCTTTTTCGGCTGGTTTAACCGCGTGTTCAAAACAACGGCTAAATCGTATGAAAGTGGTGCGGCACGGCTGTTACAAAAGGGCAGCAGAATGTTTATTCTGTATGCGATGATTATCGGCGTGGCGGTTTTCACAATGTCAAAATTACCCACAGGCTTTATTCCCGAAGAAGACCAAGGCAATTTGATGATGATGTATCAACTGCCGTCAGGGGCAACAATGGAACGCTCTATGAAAACCGTTGAAACCTTTGAAAATGTAGTCGGTTCTTTGCCAGAAGTGGAAAATGTGGCTGTGATTAGCGGTTTTTCCTTTGGCGGTAGCGGGGAGAACTCGGGTATGGGCTTTGTTACCTTAAAAGACTGGAAAGAACGCAAGGAAAGAGGACAAGACGCTTCATCTTTGGCAAGCAAAATCACAGGTATGATGATGGGCACGCTGCGAGATGGCTACGCTGTGGGCATTGTGCCCCCTGCAATTATGGGCTTGGGTAACGGCAACGGTGTGTCGTTCCGTTTGCAAGACCGTTCAGGCAAAGGACACGCTGCTTTGCTTGCGGCACGCAATCAGTTTCTCGGTATGGCACAGCAAAGCAAAATTTTAACGGGTGTTCGCCCAGAAGGCTTGGAAGATTCTGCCCAAATGCACATTGAAATTAACCGTGATGCGGCAGCCGCACAGGGTGTTTCTTTTGCGTCTATTGGCACGGTGTTATCTACTGCAATCGGTTCTAAATATGTGAATGACTTTGATAACAACGGACGCTTGCAACGCGTGATTGTGCAATCCGAACCCAAAGACCGTTTGCAACCCGAAGATATTTTAAATCTCACCGTGCCAAACGCACGCGGCGAACCTGTGCCACTGTCGGCATTTGCCAAGATTGAATGGATTAACGGTCCGACTATGACCGTGCGTTATAACGGTTATCCCGCAATGAAAATTACCGCGTCCCCTGCCGAAGGTTATAGCAGTGGCGAAGTGATTGCCGAAATGGAACGCATAGCAAAACAACTGCCACCTGGTTTTGGCTTTGAATGGACAGACGCAACGCTCGAAGAAATTCAGGCAGGAGCACAAAGTTATATTTTGTATGCCTTTTCTATCTTGATTGTTTTCTTGTGTTTGGCGGCATTGTATGAAAGTTGGACGATTCCTTTGGCGGTAATGTTAGTTGTGCCTTTGGGCTTTTTGGGCGTGGTTTTGGGCGTGTGGATTCGCAATACTTTTGCAGGATTATTAGGCATACCGCCAAGTTATGCCGCCGATGTGTATTTCCAAATCGGTATGGTAACGGTGATTGGTTTATCTGCTAAAAACGCCATTTTGATTGTTGAATTTGCCAAAGACTTACAAAAGGCAGGTGCAACCGCTTATCAGGCAGCCTTAACCGCCGCTCACTTACGTTTCCGCCCGATTTTAATGACTTCTTTTGCCTTTATTTTAGGCGTTGTGCCACTGTATATCGCCACAGGAGCCAGTTCCGCTAGCCAGCGTTCAATCGGCACAGGCGTATTCTGGGGTATGCTCATCGGTACAATCTTGGCAGTGAGTTTTGTGCCACTCTTCTATTTGACAATTCGTAAGATATTCAAAAGCAAAGAAGAAACGGCATAAAATAACTTTCAGGCAGCCTGAATGAAAAAAACAAACTGGTAACAATTTGTTACCAGTTTGATAAAAAGGATAAAAAAATGGCAAAAATCACGGTTGATAATACGGAAATTAGCGTTATTAAAAAGCAAGGTGACGATTTTATTTCGCTCACTGATATGGCGAAAAGTCAGTTGCAGGAGCATATTATTTTCCGCTGGTTAAGCCTGAAAAGCACGATTGAATATTTAGGTGAGTGGGAAATGCTTTATAACCCAAATTTTAATTGTACCGAATTCGGTACAATTAAAAACGCCGCAGGTAGCAACAATTTTATGCTTTCGGTTAAATTGTGGATTGAACAAACGAATGCTATCGGCATTGTTGCCAAAGCGGGGCGTTACGGCGGCACTTATGCTCATCGTGATATTGCCTATCATTTTGGTATGTGGATAAGTCCGCGTTTTCAGTTGTTGCTTATTAAAGAATATCAACGCCTTAAAGAAATCGAGCAAGCACAAATCGGCTGGTCTGCCAAGCGAGAATTGGCGAAGATTAACTATCGTATTCATACGGACGCAATCGCCCAAAATTTAATACCGCCAGCAATTTCAGAAAAACAAAAATCTTTTATTTACGCCGATGAAGCGGATATGCTTAATGTGGCAATGTTTGGTATGACGGCAAAAGAATGGCGAGAGCAAAACCCAAATTTAAAAGGAAATATTCGAGATTATGCGACTATAAATCAGTTGATTTGTTTATCAAATTTAGAGAATTTAAATGCGGTTTTTATCAATGATGGCTTACCACAGTCGCAACGATTAGAAAAATTAAACCAAATTGCGATTGCACAAATGAAAGTTTTGGAAAACATTGAAGAGAGAAAGTTGTTAAAATAGTTTTAGCGAACACTAAATAACTTTCAGGCAGCCTGAAAACAAAATATAAGGATTTATACAATGGAAAATAACGAATTAACATTAGAAAAATTTATTGCATTAGCAGTAAAGGTGTTAGAGAGTTCTCATTATCGTACACAAAAAGATATTATAAGAGATTTTTTTGAAAAAAATAATAATATATATGCAAGACTTGCTATTGTTGATACTTTTTATTCTACACAAATGAATAAAAGACTTTTCGGTTTAGACGATTTGGCAAAGGAAATAAAGGAAAAAATCGGTACAGATGAAAAATTAAAAGAAGAAGTAAGTAAATTTAAATGTAAAAATAAAAAAGATGAAAAAAATAAGATTAGTGAGTTATTAAAATCAGATAATAAATATGGGATACGCAAAAATGGAGAAGATTCTGGTCACGCAAGGTCTTTAATTTCAAAATATATTTATTTTGTAACAGATTGTAAATTTCCGATAGAAGATACATTTGTGAAAGATAATATAAATATTATTTTACTTCATTTTGTAAAAAATGAAATTGATAATAAAAATGATATATTAAAAGAAATTATAAAATTCTGTGATGATAATAAAATTAAGTATTCAGAATTTGATAATTTATTATGGTTGTTTGGTAAAATAAAAAAAGGTTCTTTATCATTGGTTGTTGAAAAAGACGACTACATAAAAATAATTGAAAAATTAGGATTGTCATATTCTAACAATAAAAAGGAAAGTAAAAAAGAAAGTGAAGAATTTGACAAATGTATGGCTTGTAAATTAAATAATCCGCAAGAAATTGAAAAAATTAAGGATTTAATATCCGATGATTTTTATAGATTTTTAATACAAAGTTCCAAAATTAACTCCCAAAAAAAGAAAGCAAAAAAATGACATTCAAACCCCATACTTTAACCGCCATTTTAACCGCAAGCATTTTATCGGCTTGTACTTTGGCACCAAACTATCATCGTCCCGAAGTCAATGCCCCAGTGATTGACGACAATAATGCACGCCAAGCAAATGCTGTGCGGGCTGTGGAAACTGAGTGGCAAGCCTATTTTGCTGACCCACGCCTAAAAGCCTTAATTGATGCGGCGTTGCAACACAATACCGATTTGCGTTTGGCTGTGTTGAATGCAGACGCGGCTCGGGCTCAATATGGTATTCAACGCTCGGAATTGTTTCCAAGCATAGGAGCGAGTGGAGCGATGACGCGTAATCGTGTGTCGCAGGATTTAAGTCCCACAGGTCAAGCCTATATTTCAGAGCAATATTCAGTTGGCTTGGGCGTTACTGCTTGGGAGTTAGATTTGTTCGGCAAAGTACGCAGCCTGAATAACGCCGCCGTGCATAATTATTTTGCCGCTCGCCACACGGCAGACGCTGCTAAAATCAGCATTATTGCAGCGGTTGCCAAGTCGTATTTTGCGGAAAAATCGGCACAGGAAAGTATGGATTATGCCGATAAGACTTTGAAAACACGACAAGAAAGTCATCGCTTATCGGAAATCAGTCACAAGGCAGGGGTGATTTCCGATATTGCCTTAAATCAATCGTTAAGCCAAATTGAACAAGCCAAAGCCGCATACGCCGCCGCGAAGACGCAAAGAGATGCGGCTCGCAATGCTTTAACCGTTTTAGTGGGCGGGGTGCTGCCTGAAAACCTGCCGCAAGGCAAGCCCTTAACATTAGAAGCACAGTTTAATAGCCAAATTCCAGCAGGCTTATCGTCCGATATTTTGACGCAACGCCCCGATATTTTATCTGCCGAAGAACAACTTAAAGCCGCAAACGCCCAAATCGGAGCGGCAAGAGCGGCGTTTTTTCCCAGCATTAAACTCACGGGTTCGGGCGGCTTTGCCACTGGCGAGTTAGACAATCTTTTTCACGGCACGGCACGAGTGTGGAGTTTTTCGCCACAAATCAATATACCGATTTTCACTTGGGGTGCAGTCAAATCAGGCTTGGACTTGGTGAAAGTGCGAAAAGAAATGTCGATTGTGCAGTATGAACAAGCCGTGCAAAACGCTTTTCGAGATACTTCGGACGCTTTGAACGCTCAAAAAACCTTGTCCGAACAAGCGGCGGCACAAGAAAAAATTGCACAAGCAACAGGCAAGGTGTTGCAATTAACCGAAATGCGACACAAACACGGCGTATCCAGTTCTTTGGATTTGCTTGACGCACAACGCCAAAGTTTCGCCGCCGAAACCGCCCTAATCAATGTGCGTTTGCAACAGTTGAATAATCGTGTGGATTTGTATAAAGCATTTGGCGGGGGTGTGAAATAAGCGTTTTTAGGCAGCCTGAAACTTTTGATTTAAGGATAAAAAATGACCACACCATTTATAGAATTTCAAGATATATCATTTGCTTACGGTGAGCGACCGATTATTAGCGACATTAACTTTACCATTCACAAAGGTGAATCTGTGGCGATTATGGGCGGTTCGGGTTGTGGTAAGACTACGCTGTTGCGGTTGATTACGCGTCAGTTGCAGCCGAATTCGGGCAGAATTTTGATTAACGGCAAGGACTTATCTGCATTTTCTGCTACTGAATTATACGAATATCGCCGTGCTATGGGTGTTTTGTTTCAGTTTGGGGCGTTATTTACCGATTTATCGGTGTATGACAATGTGGCGTTTCCCTTGCGAGAACACACCGACTTGCCCGAAAGCGTGATTCGCGACTTGGTGTTGCTGAAATTAGACGCAGTCGGCTTGCGTGGCACGCAAAACTTAATGCCGTCCGAGTTATCAGGCGGTATGAGCCGCCGCGTGGCTCTGGCTCGCACGATTGCATTAGACCCTGCGTTAATGTTGTATGACGAACCTTTTACAGGGCTTGATCCGATTTCTTTGGGCGTAACCGCCCACTTAATCGCCCGCTTAACCAAAGCCTTGCACGCCACAGGCATTATGGTAACCCACGACATTGGTGCGTCTTTGTCGCTGGTTGATAGAATTTTATTTATGGCACAGGGCAAAATCATCTTTTCAGGCAGCCCCGATGAAATGCAAAACACCGATGAACAATGGGTGCAACAATTTATTAACGGCAGACCACACGGCCCTGTGGAATATCGCTATCCTGCTAAAACCAGTTTGAAAGATGATTTGGTAGAGGCTGCCTGAAAACTAAACACAAGGATTTTACAACACAAATGATAAACTTTTTTCGTGCCATTGGGCGATTTACCATTGAATTTATTCGTGGTTTGGGGGCGACAGTTTTGTTTTTACTCAACATACTGTTGCGTTCGGCAGACAGTGTTAAACGCCCCCGTT
>JAFWTP010000178.1 GCA_017518845.1 Neisseriaceae bacterium | reverse complement strand
TTTTTTCTGGGGTAATGTTTTCATTAAAACAAATAAAAGCAGCAAGTTGATTGTTGGCAATATATTTTCGCCAAAAATCTTCGGTAAGTTTTTGTTTTAATTCATTATCATCGTCAGTCGTCTGCATTTGTAAAGCGAAAGGCACGCCACAAGCAAAGGCTTCTTCATTTAAAATACTGCGACAAAAAGCGTGAATGGTATAAATGCCTGCTTTATCAAAATCGCTTAAAGATTCTTTGGCTCGTTTGAATAAATCTTTTGCGGTTAAATTGTTTTTTTGGGCTTGATTGAATAATTGCTGTAATGGCTCATCACGACAATTTTGCGGAAATTCACCTAATTGCAATAATTGTCGCACTTCATTTAATCGCGAACGCAAACGCGTTTTTAATTCAGCAGTGGCGGCTTTGGTAAAAGTGAGTACTGCAATTTTGTCGATTTTAATATTTTCTAATAAAATCAATCGGGTAAAAAGCAAGGCAATCCCATAAGTTTTGCCCGTGCCAGCGGACGCTTCAATTAAGGAAGTGCCGTCAATCGGCATATTGAGTGCGTCAAAAATGGCAATATTTTTACTCATGGCGATTGTGCTTTCTGTAAAATGATTTTTTGTTATTATAAAACCTTTTTCAGGCAGCCTGAAACTTTTAATTATTATGAAATATCAAACACATAAATTATGTACCGCACCCATGCTGGACTGGACGGATAGGCATTTTCGCTTTTTGGCACGATTACTGTGCCAAAACGCCCGATTATACAGCGAAATGATACACGCTAATGCCCTGATTTATGGCGATAAAAACGCATTTTTACAACACACCGACACGCAACACAACACCGCCTTGCAATTAGGCGGTTCAAACCCTGCCGCATTAGCGAAAGCCTGCAAAATTGCGGCTGATTATGATTATGCGGAAGTGAATTTAAACTGCGGCTGCCCCAGCCCCAAAGTGCAGAAAGGTGCGTTCGGGGCGTGTTTAATGCGTGAAGTGGTGTTAGTTGCCGACTGCGTGAATGCGATGGCGAACGCCACGAATGCCGAAATCACCGTCAAACACCGCATCGGCATTGATGATGATGAAGATTACAGCGTGGTGCGTGATTTTGTTGGCGAAATTGACCACAAAACGCCGTGCAAATCGTTTATTATTCACGCCCGCAATGCGTGGTTAAACGGCGTGTCCCCCAAAGAAAACCGCGAGATTCCGCCATTAAAATACGATTTTGTGTATCGCATTAAACAAGATTTTCCTGATTTGAATATTGTGATAAACGGCGGCATTATAGATAATAATAGTATAAACAATCACTTACAACACACAGACGGCGTGATGATAGGCAGAAGTATTTATCACAATCCCTTGATGATGAAAGAATGGGATAATTTGTTTTTTGGTTGTTGTGAAAATACAATCACAGATGAAGATTTAATAGAGCAACTTTATCAATACGCCACCCGCGAAGTCGCCCAAAAAACGCCATTACGCAACATTGTCAAACAATGGTTGGGCTTATTTTACGCACAAAACGGCGTGCGACTGTGGCGACAAGCCTTGTCGGACGCAACATTATTGGCAGAAAATAAACCCGATTTAATTTTAAGAGCGTTTGAAAAAATGAAAGCCTTTCAGGTAGCCTGAAATTATCTTTTCACCCCGCTCAAACACGCCCAGCCGTCTTCAATCGTGGGGTTTTGCATATCGAACCATTGTTGATAAATGGCGGAAATTTCATCGGCTTGTTCGGCTAATATGCCTGATAGTACAATGCGTCCGCCGCTTTGGGTTTTGCTGGCGAGTAAGTCGCCTAACATTCTCAATGGATTGGCTAAAATGTTTGCCACAACCACGCTGTATTGTTGATTTGGGCAGTTTTCAGGCAGCACAAAATGGGCGGTAACGCCGTTGTTTTCGGCGTTAAATTGGGCGGATTCTACTGCTTGTGGGTCAATATCCACGCCGTCTGCGGCTTTTGCACCTAATTTTAGGGCGGCAACCGCTAATATGCCTGAACCGCAACCGTAGTCTAAAACGGTGTCATCGGGCGTGGCGTTTTGGTCTAACCATTGCAAACAAAGCCGTGTTGTAGGATGCGAGCCTGTGCCGAAGGCTAAACCTGGGTCGAGTTTAATGTTAATCGCCGCTTCATCAGGGGCGTTGTGCCAAGACGGCACAATCCATAGGCGGTTGGATATGCGAATGGGGTCAAATTGGGCTTGGGTCATTCGCACCCAGTCTTGTTCGGGCAAGGCTTGCGTTTGATATTCAGGCAAGTCTATGCCTACCGCTTTACAGGCTGCCTGAAAACCTTGTAAGGCATTGTTTTCATTATCAAATAATGCAATTAGCAAGGATTTATCCCACACCGCTGTGGGCTCATTCGGTTCGCCAAAAATCGGCTGTTCATCGGGCGTGCCTGCGTATGCGTCTTCAATCGCGGTACTTAATGCACCGTTTTGCATCAATGCGTCCGATAATTTTTCCGCCATATGAGACGCTAAAACGCTGCGAATTTCAATGTAACTCATTGATTTTTCTCTTTTTCATTGCGTTCAGCCAGCCACTGCTCTAAATAATGAATGGATTGTCCGCCCGCGAGAAAATCGGCATCGTCCATTAACTCCAAATGCAGGGGAATGTTGGTTTTAATGCCTTCTATCATAAATTCCCGCAACGCCACACGCATGCGGTCTGTGGCTTGTTTGCGGCAATCGCCATACGCACACAGTTTGGCAACCAAACTGTCGTAATAAGGCGGAATGCGATAACCTTGATATAAATGCGTATCCAAACGAATACCTGGCCCACCTGGGCAGTGGTAGTGTTCAATCATACCTGGGGACGGCATAAAGTTGAACGGGTCTTCGGCGTTAATGCGGCACTCAATCGCATGCCCACGCAAATGTACATCTTTTTGGGTGATGGACAAAGGCATACCTGCGGCAACCCGCAACTGTTCTTGCACAATATCCACGCCGCTGATTAACTCGGTTACGGGGTGTTCGACTTGCACACGGGTGTTCATTTCGATAAAGAAAAACTCGCCGTTTTCATACAGAAATTCAAAAGTGCCTGCCCCGCGATAGCCGATGCGTTTGCAGGCAGCCACGCAGGCTTCGCCGATTTCCTTGCGTTGTTTCGGGGTGATAAAAGGAGCGGGTGCTTCTTCAATCACTTTTTGATGACGGCGTTGCATGGAGCAGTCGCGTTCGCCCAAATATATGGCATTACCGTGTTCGTCTGCCAACACTTGAATTTCGATATGACGCGGTTTTTGTAAATAGCGTTCCATATACACCGTAGGGTTGCCAAACGCCGCACCTGCTTCGGTTTTTGTGGTTTCCACAGCGGTGATTAAGTCTTCTTCGCGTTCAACCACACGCATACCCCGTCCGCCGCCGCCGCCTGACGCTTTGATAATCAAGGGATAGCCCACTTTTTTGGCAATTTTGATAATTTCTTCATGCTCATCAGGCAAGGCTCCGTCTGAACCTGGGACGCACGGCACGCCTGCGGCTTGCATTTCGCGTTTGGCAGACACTTTGTCGCCCATTAGGCGAATGGTGTCCGCACGGGGGCCGATAAATACAAAGCCCGACTGTTCCACACATTCGGCAAATTCCGCGTTTTCCGACAGAAAGCCGTATCCAGGGTGAATGGCTTCTGCCCCCGTAACTTCCGCCGCCGCAATAATTGCAGGAATATTCAAATAACTTTTCACCGATTGAGACGGGCCAACGCACACCGACTCGTGGGCTAATTTAACATAAATTGCATCGCGATCGGCTTCGGAATGTACCATTACCGAACGCACGCCCATCACCCGACACGCCCGCAACACACGCAAAGCAATCTCGCCACGATTTGCCACTAATATTTTTTTGAACATAGCCATAATTATTTCTTCCGATAAAGTTTTAACTTCACTTTGTTCGTTGAACTGCGTTTCAGGCAGCCTGAAAACAGTTATTTATATCTCAACCCTTACAATCATCGTTAGAAACAACACAAGCAACTGATTATAGGGTGGGCATTCCTGCCCACCACAACGCCGTTTAAGCCTTGTATCATCGTTCCACAGCAAGACACAGCCTTACCATATTATTGATACTGTTGCAGGCAAAATTGTTGTGCCTGCTTTTTCTTATGAAACGACTATGTAAAATAATATTTGTTGCAATTTTGGTTTTATAGTTAAAGCGTGTTCTGTCCTGTCGGACAGCGGTGGGCAAGAATGCCCACCCTATAAAACTGCATTTATCTCTAACAAAAAATAACTTTTGCAAAGGTTTCATCTACTTTTCAGGCTGCCTGAAAATGATTTTCAGGCAGCCTGAAAGATTATTCAATCACAAACAACGGTGCACCGTATTCCACAGGCTCGCCGTCATTTGCCAAAATGGCTTTAATCGTGCCAGAGACATCGGCTTCGATTTCGTTCATCAACTTCATCGCTTCGATAATGCACACCGTATCGCCCGCATTCACCCGTTGTCCCACTTCCACAAACGCAGGAGACGCAGGGCTGGGCTTACGATAGAAAGTGCCAACCATAGGCGAAGTCATCGTATGACCCGACACTTGCGGTTCAGTCGCAGGGGCAGTTGTCGCAGGTGTAACTGCGGCAGGAGCAGCCACAGGTGCCGCTTGCGGTGCAAACGCCACAGGCGGCGGAGCAAACACAGCAGGCTGTTGATTTTCACGAGTGCGTGTGATGCGAACTTTTTCTTCACCTTCGGTTACTTCAATCTCGGCAATGCCCGATTCTTCAACCAAATCGATGAGTTTTTTGAGTTTTCGTAAATCCATTATATAATCCTTAACTTATTGATTTTGCAAATATTTAACCGCAAAATCCAACGCATAACCGTATCCTGCACTGCCCAAACCAGCAATCACGCCACAAGCAATATCCGACAAATA
This sequence comes from Neisseriaceae bacterium, assembly GCA_017518845.1. Taxonomy (GTDB): domain Bacteria; phylum Pseudomonadota; class Gammaproteobacteria; order Burkholderiales; family Neisseriaceae; genus RGIG9985. Next base: position 22,838 of record JAFWTP010000178.1, on the reverse strand, counting down.
AGAATGACGGCGAAACGGTTCGCGTTTATGAACATTAGAAATATGCACTTCGACAAAGGGCAAGCCCACGCCGAGAAATGCGTCCCGCAGAGCGACACTGGTATGCGTCAGCCCGCCAGGATTGATGATGACAAAATCCACGCCGTCTGAACGGGCAGCGTGGATTTTATCGATTAACACACCTTCCGAATTGCTTTGTAAAAAAGCAACCGACACGCCCAAAGCCTTTGCCTGTGCAGTCAGTTGCTGTTCAATATCCGACAGAGTTTCTGCCCCATAAATATGCGGCTCTCGTGTGCCTAACAAATTCAGATTAGGACCATTCAAAATAAGCACTGTTTTCGACATTTTCATCGCAATTCGCATAAAGATACCGACATTTTCCTGCAAAATCGCCATAATGTCCATCACTTTATGCAGATTTTTGGCAAAATTAAGACCATATTAAGCCATTATTTTGTTTTTTACGCAAAATAAATACCTACGATTACAATCACTTGCATACAATTTTTTATGTTGGCATAAGGAGTAATATGCTGTAAAAATCAACGATTGCATTCAGGCTGCCTGAAAAGCACTTTAAACTGTATGAAAAACGCCACAAAAATATGATTTAAGTCAAAAAAATATCAATTTTGTACACCGCACAACCGCCAAATGAAGTGCAATTATTTTTAATAAAAACAAACAACTAAAAATATTGCACTGCGATTTATAAAGCAAATTTTAAGTTTGACATAATTTTTAAAACGGCATACAATTTGCCCGAACGTTCAGTGGAGAACGCTCCAAGTATCGGGCGTACTTCTGAATAAGACTTATAAAGGAGTTTAAAGTTATGAACAAGAAAGTGAAACTCATCGCAGTGGATATGTTAGTAACCCTGTTAGTTGTCGCTGTGTGCGGAGCGTTGGGCTTTGCCTTTGGTATGATTTTCCCCAATATCACCGAAATGCGTCAATTCTTGAAGTTGGAAGTATTTGCCGTAACCTTTACTGTGGTTGCCTTGTTGGCATATTTTGGCTTGTACAGAAAAATCCGCGACTTCAAATACAGTTACTCATTCTCCGTGCTGTCGGTTGATACTGCTTGTTTCTTATTGACGGATTAAGTCGTACCCATTCGTTGCCAAGTCCCGATTGATATGTTGGATAGGTTCAATATATCAATCGGGGCTTTGTGTCGTCTTAATTTTTTGTATTTATTACCACTCTACTTCCTGATTTATATTTTTTTGGATACTCTTAATGTGTGTGTTCTATAATGCATATGTTACACAGTTACACTTAACACAATCTGAACCCAAGTTTAAAGTAATCTTATAATTTTCAGATAATTATGTCTTTATTTGCGTTGTTTGCTCCCCATTTGTCTGCCGCTGAAATGGTGCAGGACAAAGATAAAATCGCCGCTTTGCTGTTGGATAGACGCGAACGCTATCAAAGTTGTGCGGATTTAGTGTTGTCGCCCAACAGCACACAATCGGTGCAGAAAATTATGCAACTTGCTTGGGCAAATAAAATTCCCGTTGTCCCCATCGGCGGCAACACAGGCTTGTGTGGCGGTGCAAGCATTAACGGCGGCGTGCTGTTGTCGTTAGAAAAATTAAACCAAATCAATCCAGTCAATACCGCTGATCGTTGTATTACAGTGGGTTCAGGCAGCCTGCTGTATCAAGTGCAACAAGCAGCAAAAGACGCAGGTTTGTTTTTTCCCTTATCATTAGCCAGTGAAGGCAGTTGCCAAATCGGCGGCAATATTGCAGCAAATGCAGGCGGAATCAATGTGTTACGATACGGCACCATGCGGGATTTGGTGTTGGGTTTGGAAGTGGTTCTGCCGAATGGCGAAATCATTTCGTCCTTACAACCTTTGCATAAAAACACCGCAGGTTTAGACTTAAAACACCTGTTTATCGGCAGCGAAGGTACACTTGGCATCATCACCGCCGCCACGCTCAAACTGTTTTTCCTGCCACAACAAGTCGAAACCCTGTGGGCAAGTTGTGCAAATATCAACGAATGTATTAACTTATTGAATATATTGCAAAAACATAGTTCAGGCAGCCTGAAAAGTTTTGAACTGATTTCGCACACAGCGTTGAATATCAGTGCCAACGATTTACACACCACACCGCCCACAAACGCCGCTTGGCATATTCTGTGCGAATGGGAAAAAACGCAAAACACAGAAAGGCTGCCTGAAACCTTGTTACAACACGGTTTTGAACATATTTTAATCGCCCAAAACGAACAACAGCGGCAAAACTGGTGGCGTTTGCGAGAAAACATTTCCGCCGCCCAAAAACGGCGTGGCGTGAGCATTAAACACGATATTGCCTTATCCATTGCGGCTTTGGCAGATTTTGTTGCGGCATGCGAAAAAAATATTCAGGCAGCCTTTGCGAATGCCGAAATTGTGCTGTTTGGGCATTTGGGAGACGGCAGTTTGCACTACAATATTTTTCTGCCCGATTACCCCGACAAAAGTGTATATCAATTTGAAAATCAAATCAATTCAATTGTTTATCAAGTGGTTTTACAACACAATGGCACAATCGCCGCCGAACACGGCGTAGGCATACTGAAAAAACACTGGTTAAAAAATATGCGAAACGCATCCGAACTTGCCCTAATGCAAGCCATCAAACAACACCTTGACCCTTACGGCATAATGAATCCACATAAGGTTTATCCAGAATAATCCCTGCCGCGTGGTGGGCATTCTTGCCCACGCGGTTTTGTTTGGATTATCAGGCTGCCTGAAAATCACATTGTTATAAATAATCGTATTGGCAATGATTTATAAAAATGCAATTCTTTATAAAATACAATCAAAACAATTTGTTAGGCTGCCTGAAAATTCATTAAAACGCGTGGGCAACAAGTTGCCCACCCTACGCTTGCTAATTCGTGAGTTTCAGTGTTTTCAAAAAGCGTACCTGAAAAACCACTTTTTGTATTCGCAATATGTTGAACAACTTTCCAATTTTGTGCAAATTGTTCGGCTTGGGTTGTAGTGAATTTGCTTGAATGGTCATTACCAGCAACCAAATAACCGTTTTCTCCTGTTAAATGCCCATTTATATCCGAAACATCGGCAATAGTACCTGCTGGACTTTTTAAGTTTCCATACAAGGCTTCGGCAGCAATTTGCAAGTTTGCGAAAGTCAATAATTCGCTTGCGGAAAAATTATTTTGAGACATGTTTTGTTACTCCTGTGAGTTAAGTGGTTGAGAAAGTTTTAAAACCTGAAAAACAAAAGTACGAGTAGGGTTATGGTCTTCCCACCGTTGTTTTAATTCAGGGCAATGAACGGCATTAACCCAAGGGTCTCTGCCAGTTGCTTTTGAACCTAAACCAGGCTCAAAAGAAAAAATCGTTTTTTCCGCCAATAATTCATCGGTTTGGCGGTCAATAATTTTAATGGTTATCCCTGCTACCCAATGTTTGCGTAATTCAGGATCAACATTGTTTTCATAGGTTACGGCATAGCGTGCAGGGTCGTTAGGATTTTTAATATCAACATACTCACGACCTTTATAATCCAAGTACCTGCTAATACTGCCGTCTTTTTCTAATACATCGACAAAGAGATACTGTTTCTTGCCACCAGATACCAAAAAATTTTCAATGTAATTTCCATATTCAAGATTAGCAATAGCGGCATGCGACCACATAGGGTCTGCTCTTACTTCCCAAACAGTTTTATTAATTTCATGCTCTTCACGCCCACGCACCTTTAATAACATAATCCCATCAACATTATCCACAGTGCGATAAATTTTTTCCCCTGCTTTTTTACATTGTTCATCAAAAACGGCTTTGGCTTGTTCGTATTTTTCTTTGCGTTCATTATATTTGGCGATTCTTTCTTCTTCATATTTTTTTGCAGGAACAGTCCAATGCGGTGGAATAATCAAAATGGCTAATACAATGGCAATTACATTCGCAATAATTCTATAAATCTTTTTAATTTTAAAATAATGCCCACCCAACCAAATAATAAGCGTTGAAAAAGCAATAGCCAACACAACACTGACAAACATCGGTAGCCAGTAAAGGATATTGACTAATAAAACAAATTCTTTATAAAAAGTTTGCATTTGATTTATTCCTTAAAAGTTTTTTCAGGCAGCCTGAAACAATTAAAACCATATTTTTATTACTAACTTACAATAAAAAGTTAGCAATAAGAATATAATTTTTCTTGTATAGTGGTTATATCATCACCGCCGCCGCCGATGACTGTATCAGCACCGTTGCCTGCGTAGATTGTGTCGTTACCATGTGTATCGGCAGGAACATAGCAAGCGTAGGGTGGGCAATAAATTGCCCACCCTACACTTGCTTTATTCTTCTGCCACTTCTTTGCGTTGAAACATTTTGCACGCCATTAAGCCTACTTCATACAGCAACAGCAAAGGAATGGCGAGCATCACCTGAGAAATAATGTCGGGTGGGGTGATAATGGCGGCAATGACAAATGCACCAATCACCACATACGGACGGGCGGATTGTAGGGTTTTGAGCGAAATCACACCAAAACGGTGCAGCAAAACCACTGCTACTGGCACTTCAAATGCGGCACCAAACGCCACAAATAAACCCAACACAAACGATAGATATTTATCAATGTCGGTTGCCATATTCACCCCTTCGGGGGATACGCGTGCCATAAATTTAAAAACTGTTGGAAAAACAAAGAAATACGCAAACGCCATACCGACAAAAAATAATAATACGGACGATACCAACAACGGCATAATCAGGCGTTTTTCGTGTTTATATAAGGCAGGGGCAACAAATGCCCAAATATGATACAAAGTGTGCGGCAGCGAAATCACAAAGGCGGCAAGTAATGCCACTTTTAATGGCACAAAAAACGGCGAAATCACATCAGTGGCAATCATGGTATTGCCTGCGGGCAAGGCTTGTAACAGCGGCAGGGCAATGAGTGTGTAGATTTTTTGGGCAAACGGCAACAGGCATAACAGCACTAAAATTATGCCAAGTGCAATGCGAATTAAGCGATAGCGTAATTCGATTAAATGTTCAACCAAAGGTTGTTCGCTGTCGTTGGGGGGGGTGTTTTCCATGTTTTATATTATTTCTTTTTCCATTGCGAATTTAATCCGTCAATGTGTTCAAATAAATTATCTTTAATGTTTGCCCACATAGGGTCAAGAATAAAATCAATACCTTCTTTTCTGGCTAATTTTGCCGCAGGAACAAAGTCAGAATCGCCTGCAATTAAAATAATCTGTTCTACTTGTTTTTTGTAAGCCAAAGACGCAATATCTATACCTATTTTCATATCCACGCCTTTTTGTTGAAAAGAAATATTAAAATCTTTTTCTTGCAACTCATTGATTGTTATCTTATTTGCACAAAGTTGCTTTAATTTTTCTGCGGATAATGAATAATGTGCATTTGCGTCTGACAATTCACCTAATCGCAATGCTAATTTGCGTTGTTTTTTGAGTTCTAAAAAAAACGCATTTGTCCAAGCATAGGTATCTGAATGGCGAAAATCAATACCGCGTTTTAATAAAGGGTGATAAACCGTTTTTCCTGCTGGTGGGCAGTCGTAATAAAAAATACGATACAATAAACGGTCATCGTACTTTTTTTCATAATTTAAATGGGCATGACAATAAGCAATCAATTCTTGGGCTCGTTTTTCTGGTGTTTTCATACCCCATAAAAATTTCGCTCTTTTACGATAAAAACCACCGTCAATCAAAATTGCTGTTTTTGCCATTTATCCACTCCATAAACAAGTAGAGCCCGAAGTATCGACCACACCCTTATCGTTGGGTTGTCTATCACTTTGGGCTCGTTAATGCTTGTTTCTCATCATATAAAAAAATGTTTCGTGTGTCAAGTATCTTCAATATGTTCAGGCTGCCTGAACGCTGTTATTCAAGTATTTCGCCGTGAGCCTTTCAACTGTGGTCGGGGTTGTGGTTTGCTGCGAGATTGTCGCCGTGTTTGTATGCCCTTTTGTTTCAGGCTGCGGTTAGGCGCAGTATATTGTGGCACAAAATCGGCAGGCGTTTTTTGTTCGGGTAGATTGTTTAAAGCGGTTAAATGGGCTGCGGACGCTTGCAGGGCGTTGATTTCTTGTCGCACGGCGTTGGCGGTGTCTTGCAAAGACTGCAATTCGGCAGCGTCCAAGTGTTGCGATAAATCGTTTTTGACACTGCCAACATAATACCGCACTTTGCCCACCCACTGTCCTATGGTGCGGGCGGTTTTGGGCAGGCGTTCGGGACCTAACACCACCAACGCCACCATTAAAATGAGTACAATTTCGCCAAAACCAAAATCAAACATAATGCTTTATTTTCAGGCAGCCTTGTCGTTATCGTCCGCAGATTTTTGTGCATTGTCCTTTTGGGCTTCTTCTGAACCTTGATTTAAGCCTTGTTTGAAATCATGCACCGCTCCACCCAAGTCTTTGCCGACATTGCGTAGTTTTTTTGTGCCGAAAATCAATACCACAATCAGCAAAATCAGTACAATTTGCCATACACCAATCGCCATAATTTAATCCTTTTCAATCAGTTAGTTAAGACGGACGACCCGTAATATGAATGTGTAAATGAAACACTTCTTGACCGCCCATAACGCCTGTGTTAATTTGCGTTTTGAAGCCGCCTGATAAGCCATTGTCATGAGCAATTTTCGGCACAGTCAGCATTAACTTGCCCATGAGTGCCGCGTCATCGGCGGACAAATCTTGCAGGGACGCAATGTGTTTTTTGGGAATTAACAAAATATGCACAGGGGCAGACGGGCGAATGTCTTTGAACGCCAAGCAATCTGCGTCTTCATACACTTTTTGCGATGGAATTTCACCCGCAATAATTTTGCAAAATAAACAATCGGACATAATTTTTCTCCGTAAAATGGTGTGATTATAATATAAATTGTTCAGGCTGCCTGAAAAACCGTTAAAATAAACTTTTTTTTGCCACAACACGCCATGCACGCACCGCACCCTTTATCACCGCATAATGACCACATTTTAGGCTGTCCCGAATGTGGGCAAGCCGTGTGTGCGGCGGCGGAAATCGGGGAAATGGCAGACTGCCCTGCTTGCGGTAAGAATTTGATTCGTATTGAAAAAAATCCGTATTTATTGCCGTTTTTATATGCCATCACCGCTCTTTTTGTGTTGTTGCCTGTGTCGTTTGGCTTTTTCTTGGCAGTGCGTATGCCCACGGTGTCAGAACGGCTCACTTTTCCGACTATGGTGCACAATTTATTGCGGCAGGATTACAGTTTTTTGGCAAATGCGATGTTTATTTTAACTTTTGCCACGCCGCTGTTTTTTTTAATATTGCTATTATATGTGTTGGGGGCGTTTATTCATAATAAAAATCGACCGTTTTTATTACCTGCGGCTCGTTGGTTGTTTCGATTAAAACAATGGTTAATGGTGGATATATTTGCGGTATCGTCCATTGTGGCGTTAATTAAAATTAAAGTCTATGCCGAAGTGGCATTTGGTTTGTCATTTTATGCGATTTTTATTTATGCCATATTACTGGCACGCATATCGCAGTCGATTACGCCACACTGGTTGTTTGCCAAAGCGGCAGAATTAAGTAATAAAAATATAACTTATTCAAATAACACGGTTTTTTGTCATCGTTGTTTTTTCAGGCAGCCTGAAAATAATGCTCGTTGTTCTATTTGTGGCACTTTTATTTTATTTAGACGAACACACAGTTTAATGTTATCCACGGCTTTTTTAATGGCTGCCATAATCTGTTATATTCCTGCGAATTTATTGCCGATGATGATTACTTCTGACCCACGCGTAACCATTAGCAGTCAAATTTTTGACGGTGTTTTAACTTTATGGCGGAATAAAGATTATTTGGTGGCAGTGATTATTTTTTCGGCAAGTATTGCCGTGCCTTTATTAAAAATTGTCGGTATGATTATTTTATTGTTATCGGCAAAATTCAGGCTGTCTGAAAAAATATCCGCTCATCAATTATCATTATTACACCGCGTAATTGAATGGGTGGGGCGTTGGTCAATGATTGATATTTTTGTAACCATCATTTTAATGGCAGCCTTTTCCACGCCGATTGCCAAAGTCGAAGCGGGCAGTGCCACAATTTATTTTACATTAGTGGTTGTTTTAACCATGCTTTCGGCATATTTTTTTGATACGCGACTTCTGTGGGAAAAAGAACAGAAAAATGCGTCAATATTCTGATAAAATGGGAAATTTTTATAGCAACCTACGCTTGATAAAGATAAAAATATGACGGACGATACACAACACATTCCCAAAGCCAAAAAACACCACACCGTAGCGGCTACGGTGTGGTTGGTGCCGTTGGCAGCCTTGGTGGCTGGCGTGTGGCTGTTAGCCAGCACCATGCGAGAACGCGGCCCTGAAATTACGCTGGCTTTGCCTGACGCAGACGGCATTCAGGCAGGCTCAACGGTGATTAAGTTGTTGAATGTCGATGTCGGACGCGTGGTTAAAGTGTCTTTGAACGACACGCACAACGGCGTGATTTTGCAAGCGAGAATGGACAAATCTGCTGCCAAATTATTGACCAATGAAACGCAATTTTGGCTGGTTAAGCCACGCATTGACCGCACAGGCGTAACGGGACTTGGCACGCTGGTGTCGGGCTATTATATTGAAATGTCGCCTGGCAAAAACGGCACACCGCAACGCAGTTTCACGGTGATTGACGCCAAACCGTCTGATTTGAGTGCCGCTGGCGGCAAGTATTTTCAATTAGTGGGTGAGCCTGACGGAGCGTTGCTGTCGGTGGGTTCGTCTGTTTTGTATCGCAATATTGAAGTGGGCGAAGTGGCACAGGCACACTTTAATCCGCAGGATAATTCGGTGTCGTATCGCATATTTATAAAGCACCCGAACGATGTTTTGGTGGGTGAAAACACGCAATTTTGGTCGGCAGGCGGTTTGAATGTGGATTTTAATGGCGGCACGCTGAATGTGGCTGCCCCGCCTGTGGGGGCAATTTTAAGCGGCGGGGCGATTGCGTTTGATAACCCAAAAATCGCTGGAAAAGGTGCGGAAGTTCCTGAAAATAAAGAATTTATTTTGTATAAAAACGCAAACGCTATTGAATACAAAACACCTGAAAACGCATTAAAATTAGTGGCATTTTTCGATCAAAGCGTGGCAAGTTTGCAAAAAGGTTCGCCTGTGGTTTATAAAGGCGTTACCGTAGGTTATGTTGAAAATCCGCAGTTTTTTTATTCAGGGGATAAATCGAAACTCTTTGATAATAAAAATATTCCTGTGTTATTTTATTTATCGCCTGAATTATTTGGCGAAAATACAGATATTAACGAATGGCAAAAATCTATTGAAAAAGCCTTAAATAATGGCTTAACCGCCAGCATAGGCAGCAATAATTTATTATTAGGTACGGGGCAAATTGAATTATTAGACGCAAATAAAGATAACCCTTTGAAACCTATGAATAAATACCAAGATTTTTTAGTTATCGGTACACAAAAGGGCGGATTTGATAGTATCACGCAACAACTGAATGCACTGTTAGAAAAAATCAATCATTTGCCATTAGAAAAAACGCTTGCCGAACTGAACCAAACCATTGCTGATTTAGATAAATTAGTGGCAAATAAAGATATGCAGGCATTACCTAATGATATTCGTAACACATTGCAAGAATTGCAAAAAACATTAAGCGGTATTTCGCCTGATGCACCTGTTTATCGTGATATTCAAACGACTTTGAATAAAATCAATCACACATTAGATAAAGCCGAACCTGTGTTAAGACGATTAGACGAAAAACCGAATGCTTTGATTTTTAACGATAATCGAGCCGACCCGATTCCGAAAGGCAAATAATGAATAAATTGTTTTTGTTGTCCGTTTTGTTGCTGACCGCCTGTGCCGCACCTTCTGCCACGCAATACTACACCCTGCCTGACAGCGTTTTCAGGCAGCCTGAAAACAAAGTATTGCGGTTAGATGATAGCGTGCAAGTTTGGGTGGAAAACAGTATTCAAAACAATGCCTTAACTTATCAAACCACAGCAGAAACTGTGCATTTTGCCAAAAATGCTCTGTGGGCAGAGCCGTTAAATGTGGCAGCAAGCAATGCTTTTGCTAATGCAATGAATGAAAATAGCAATAATATCATTTACTTGCCAAAAAACAACGAAAAACAAAACTGCCCTTGTATTAAAATAAATGTACAATCTTTTCAGGGAGCCTATACGGGCGAAGTTAAAGTGGCAGGGGTGGCGTATTTTTATGATAAAACTGGCAAAACAAATAAAATCAAGCCGTTTGCGGTTACGCAAATACAACACGGCGATGGTTATGACGCTATGACGAACGCATTAGGACAAGCCATTAAGCACGCCGCAAGAGAAATTGTGCGATAATGCCTTGTTTCAGGCAGCCTGAAAATATTTGCAAAAGGAAGCAAAAAATGAAAAAACTGATGATTTTACTCGCTATTGTGGTGGTGGCAGGTGTGGTTTATGCTGCTGTGTCTTTTCAATTAGGTCAGGCATTTGAAAAAAATGCTACCCAAGAAGTGCAATCGTTGAATTTGGCGTTTTCGCAAAGTTTGTCTGAAACAGGTAATAAAAACTTATTCCAAATTGAGCAAACCGCATTTCAAAATCATATTTTTTCATCGCAAGCACAATATATGGTGAATATCGGCGGAAAAGAAATAATGAAATTAAATGCCAAAACACGCCATGGCCCTTTAATTGGCTTTCAACCTATGCGGTATTCAACGGTTTATGAATTGGAAAAAGACGCAAACACCGCAAAATTTTTTCAGGCAGCAGGCGATAAAAGCCCGATTAAAGTTACGGTAAAAAGTGATTTTAACGATAATGCGGATATTCGTACCGAAATTCCTATGCTGCGATATGATAACACTGCTTCTTTTGTGTTTTACGGATTAGATAGCCGTATGAAAACAGATAAAGAAAAATCGTTTATCAAAGGTAAATGGCAGTCGGACGGATTAAAAATATTCGGTTTGGGTGCTGAATTTGTGATGGACGGATTAAATGGCACAATTAACTTAAATAAAAATAATGACTTATATGTCGGTGAGCACAGTTATTCTATCGGCAAAATTAAAATAGACGGCGGTGAAATGGCAAAAATGATGACCGCTAATCCCACTGCGTCTATTGATAGCATTTCATATACCACAAAAAGCGATAAAATTGGGGGGGATTATCAAACGCAAATGGCGTTTTCTTTGAATAATGCACAGGTGGCAGGTTTTCAATTTGGCAACCTGAAAAGCAATATTCAAATTGATAAATTGCCTGTGGATATGATTCAACAAATATCGCAAATGCGTTATCGTCAATTATCCAAAGACGAAAGAGAAAAATTGTTGGTGGATATATTAAAAACAAACCCTGTGGCAAAAATCAATTTAACATGGGAAAACGAAGGAAAAGTGGCACACGCTTTATTGAATTTTGAAGCCAAAATGCCGAAAAAATCCTTTAATCAATCTAACCCACAAGACTTTTTCTTAAATGCGTCTGTTGATATTGATATTCCCAAAGATATGATTCGCAATGCGATGAGTCAATCGTTAATGATTGCAAATCATTCACAACAGGACGCAAATAATCAAGTTGAAACATGGCTTAATCAATTTGTTGCCAACAGTAATGGCTTGGTTGTGGCAGATAGTCAATCGTATAAAACAAAAATTGTTTTGAATAACAATGAGTTAATTGTTAATGGTGTGGAACAAAACTTAAACGATTTAGGCAAAACGCTGCCTGAAACAGAAACACTGCCTGAAACGCTGCCTGAAACACCGTCCGCTCCCGATGAAACACCGTCATCACCCGAAACGCAGACACTGCCTGAAACACAAACGCTGCCTGAAAAACCCAAAAACAGCAATAATCCTTTGGAAAATTTATTGTAAGTTTCAGGCAGCCTGAAACAGTTTCGTTAATTGAACTAATTCGTGATAAAATGCCACACCTTGTTTATCCTGTCGATAAATAAGGTGTTTTTCGTAACCGTTAGGCTCATCTGAAACACTACTTAAATAAATTAAATCATAGTTTATTTAATTAGAGTTTCAGTGTTTGGCGGTTGTTATATTATTGTTATTTAAGGAAAATAATTATGTTTAATAAACATACAAAAACATTTCAATACGGACAACATACCGTAACATTAGAAACAGGCGAGATTGCACGGCAAGCGTCTGCGGCGGTTAAGGTTTCTATGGGCGATACGGTGGTTTTGGTAACTGTGGTGGCTGCCAAAGACATTAAAGCAGGTCAAGACTTTTTCCCTTTAACCGTTGATTATATTGAAAAAACATACGCCGCAGGTAAAATTCCAGGCGGTTTTTTCAAACGCGAAGGCAAGCCGTCTGAAAAGGAAATTTTAACCAGTCGCTTAATTGACCGTCCCATTCGTCCCTTGTTCCCCGAAGGTTTTTATCACGATGTGCAAATCGTGGCAATGGTGGTGTCGCTTGACCCTGAAATCGACTCCGATATTCCTGCGATGATCGGTGCGTCTGCCGCTTTAACTTTATCAGGCGTGCCGTTTGCAGGTCCCATCGGTGCGGCTCGCGTGGGCTATATTGACGGTGAATATGTGTTAAATCCAAGCAAAACGCAATTAGAAAAAACGCAGTTGGATTTGGTGGTGGCAGGCACGGCAAAAGCGGTGTTAATGGTGGAATCCGAAGCCCAAGAGTTGTCCGAAGAAGTGATGTTAGGTTCGGTGGTGTTTGGACACAACGAAATGCAAACCGTCATCAACGCCATTAACGAGTTTGCCGATGAAGTCAATCCTGTGGTGTGGGACTGGACACCGCCTGAACCGAATGAAGCCTTGATTGCTCAAATCAAAGAAATTGCAGGCGAAGATATTCAGGCAGCCTTTAAAATCCGCCAAAAACAAGCCAGAACACAACAGTTAAATGATGCTTGGGCGAAAGTGGAAGCCGCTTTGATTAGCGAAGACACCGACACGCTTGCCGCTAACGAAATTCGCAATATTTTCCATAATTTAGAAGCCCAAGTGGTGCGTACGCAAATTTTGAACGGCGAACCCCGCATTGACGGTCGTGATACACGCACTGTGCGTCCGATTGATATTAAAACTAATGTCTTGCCACGCACGCATGGTTCAGCCTTATTTACACGGGGCGAAACGCAGGCGTTAGCGGTTGCCACACTGGGCACGCAAAAAGACGAGCAAATTATAGACGCATTAAGCGGTGAATACACCGACCGCTTTATGTTGCACTACAACTTTCCGCCTTATTCCACAGGTGAAGTGGGTCGTGTTGGCTCGCCCAAACGCCGTGAAATCGGACACGGTCGCTTGGCAAAAAGGGCGTTACTTGCCGTATTGCCGCCGCAAGAAGAGTTTAATTATTCCATTCGTGTGGTGTCCGAAATCACCGAATCAAATGGCTCATCATCAATGGCAAGCGTGTGCGGCGGCTGTTTGTCGCTGTTATCCGCAGGTGTGCCTTTAAAATCCCATGTGGCAGGCATTGCTATGGGCTTGATTTTAGAGGGCAATAAATTTGCCGTTTTAACCGACATTTTGGGCGATGAAGACCACTTGGGCGATATGGATTTCAAAGTGGCAGGCACCGCAGACGGCGTTACCGCCTTACAAATGGACATTAAAATTCAAGGCATTACCAAAGAAATTATGCAAATTGCCTTAAATCAAGCCAAAGAGGGCAGAATGCACATTTTAGGCTTAATGAAGCAAGCCATTGAAAAACCACAAGAATTGTCTGATTTTGCCCCACGCTTATTCACGATGAAAATTCACCCCGATAAAATTCGCGATGTCATCGGCAAAGGCGGCGAAACCATTCGAGCCTTAACCAAGGAAACCAATACTGAAATCAGCATTGACGAAGACGGCGTAGTGGTGATTGCTGCAACTTCTAACGAAGCCGCCGAAGCCGCGAAATCACGCATTGAAGCGATTACTGCCGAAGTGGAAGTAGGTAAAGTGTATGACGGCACGGTGATTAAACTGTTAGACAACAATATCGGTGCGATTGTGTCCGTTCTGCCTGGCAAAGACGGTATGGTGCATATCAGTCAAATTGCTCACGAACGCGTGAAAAATGTCGCCGATTATCTAAAAGTCGGACAAAGCGTTAAGGTAAAAGCTTTGGAAATTGACGACAGGGGCAGAGTGAAATTGTCGATTAAAGCCCTATTAGAAAAACCACAGGTTGAAAAACCTGCGGAAAAACCGCAAGAATAACGATTTGATTTGATTAAAAAACCGCATTGTTTATGAGCAATGCGGTTTTTTTTTCAGGCTGCCTGAAAGCACTTCCCGTGCAGGGAATTCGGCACGGCTCGCAATGACGGATAGGTTTTCAGGCAGCCTGAAAATTATTTTGCCAAACATTCTTGTTTATCTATGTAGCCTAAATTTTCAACAAAATGAACTTCCATAACATACTCGTTTTGACGATATTTAATAAGAAAACAATTTGAAATATCCATACGAAAAAATACAGGGTGTCCAGTAGGTTGTTGAATTATTTTACCATTTGGAAGAAGAAATTTATGAACTGTTTTTTTGTGTCTTCCTTTTCTAACATATTTTTCAACTAACAATGCCTTGCCTGTTATATAAGGTTCATTGCTATATTTTAGGGAATTGACAACATTTGAATCCATTGTAATTCTAATCACAGCAATAATAGTCAGTATGATAGCAACAATACTGGCTATACTTATTTTTCTTGTTTTTTTGTTATCCAACCTTTCATTATCCAACCATATACTCACAATGAATAAAAAGAAACCGATTATCATAATGCCCCGCATCAAATTATCAAAGGGGTAATTTGATAATGGATAAAAATCTTCAATACTATTTAGATGAAAATAGTAATATATACCAGCAGATGAAATTATTAAAGCAAGAATAATTGTCCAATAATTATTCCGAATTTTATCAATAATATGTTTTATATCCATTTTTAATTATTCCTGTGTTTTGTCCGATAGGCGTTGATAAACCAAGCCATTTCAGGTAGCCTATCCATTATAACAACATTGCACAAAACATTTCAGGCAGCCTGAAAAACAATAACTTACAGAAGATGCTCTGAAATAAACATTCTCAAATCTTTTTTGGATACACCACTTTTGATTGCTTTTTCAACAATTTCTATATGTTGTCGTAATTCCTGATTACACGCGTATTTTCTTATCGAGTTTTCTACACACACATCAACAGTTTTTCCTGACTGATACACTTGATTTAAAATTTCCCGCTGTTCAGCGTTTTGGTGTTGAAGAATTTCTTGCTGTTGAGCCGTTAATTCTATGTTTGTTTGTGTTTGACTTTGCTCACCACAAGCGGTTAAACCCAACAATGCCAAAAGCAGAAATAAATACAACTTCATTTTTGATACCTTTCTAATAAGTCGGCAGTATTGTTTATGAGTACAGGTTTGTCAAAACCTGTACTCAATCATATATGATTGAGCGAATTTTGAAAATATTCTTTCAGGCTGCCTGAAAAATATTTAACGGCTAAAATTTTAAAAATCCCGAATAGCCAATTTTTACAGCCAATACAAGCAATATCGTAAAATTCAATATCTTAAAAAATTTGGTACTGATTTTACTTCTTAACCCTATTCCAATATATAAACCAATAATGGCAAATAGGGTAAGTAAAAATATAAGCCCATATTCGCTTTTATTTAATAATAAATATTGATTTTTAAGCATATAAATTTGAACAATTTTTGCTAATAAAAAACATAAATTACTGGCTTTGGTAATGCGATTTTTATCATCAGTTTGGCTAAATAAAAACATCAGCAAGATAGGCGACATTGCATTTGTGGCACCGCCAATAACACCTGCTAATAAACCAAATATAAACATATTGCGATTATTAGGCGTTACTTTAATCGGTTTTACTTTGCCATATATATTCAATAAGCCATTGATTGAATAATATAAAGTAACACTTGCCATTAATAAATATAACCAAGATATAGGTAATATTAAAAGCAGTTTTACACCTAAAATACTGCCAATCACACTGCTGATTGCCAATAATTTATATTCTTTCAGATAATCAATAATTTCTTGGCCAATTCGTTTTTGATTATGCGTACAGAGTACCAATAAACTCATTAACAAACTGGGTAAGGCAACCAATGCAACCACTTTGGATAAAGGCATTATAAATGTTAATGAAGTTGTGGCAAGCATAGGAAATGCCATACCTGTAATACCGTGCAGTATGGACGCAATAATAAAAACAATAGATTGGATTATTTCCTGCATAAAATCCTCATATTTTTATTTTAAAGGGCGACAATGCTATCATAATTTGATAGAGCATAGTTCATCATTTTTTTATCTTTCAGGCTGACCGAACGGTGTTTTATACTATAATAATGCACTTCTCTAAACTAAAAATTGATATATAACCATATGAAATCCAAATATTTTTTAATTTTATTGAATGTTTTTTTATTGGCATTGATTGCTTTGACGCTATTGTGGGAGTGGCAAATCGCACCGATACGGCAGGGCGGCTCGTGGCTTATGCTTAAAGCCGTGCCGTTAAGTTTATTTGTTTCAGGCTCTCTAAAAGGCAGCAAACGCACGCTGCAAAAATTATCGCTTTTAGTGCCGTTTTATATGGCAGAAGGTATTATGCGTTTGAGTGATTTGTCTTTAATATCAAGATATTGTGCGGCGGCAGAAATTGTGTTGAGCGTGGCGTTGTTCTTATGCGTTTTGGCGTTTATTTATATTCGCAGAAAAGAAATTCAGGCTGCCTGAATACTTGCCACAGGCGACACAAAAATGGGTGCAAATGCGTCTTGTTGTTCGACTTTGGCTAAACCTTCTTTTAAAAGTTCCAATACCGCAATAAAAGTGGTTACCGCTACGGCAATGCCTTGTTTTATATCGAATAATTTTTCAAAACGCACAGCGGTATTTGTTTGCAAACAGCGTAAAATATGGCTCATTTGAAAACGCACGCTCACCGCTTCGCTTTGCACAGTGTGTTGTTTGAAATTTTTGGCGCGAGCCAAAATGTGTAGCCACGCTTGTTGCAAATCGGCAATTTCTACATTAGGATAATGATTGACCACTGTTTGAGCCACAGGCAATTTTGCCCATAAAAAATCGCGTCCTGCCTGTGGCAAGGCGGCAAGTTGCAAAGCCGCATTTTTCATCTGTTCGTATTCAATCAAACGGCGAGCCAATTCTGCTCTTGGGTCTTCTTCTTCATTTTCAACCGCAGGCGGTTTAGGCAATAAACAACGCGATTTTATTTCAATCAAAACGGACGCCATCAGCAAATATTCCGCCGCTAAATCTATTTGCGAATGCTCCATTTCGGTAATATAAGATAAATATTGCTCGGTAATTTTGGCAACGGGAATATCCAATATGTCAATATTTTGTTTGCGAATTAAATACAACAATAAATCCAAAGGACCTTCAAAGTGTTGTAAAACAACCGTTAAAGCGTCTGGCGGAATAAATAAATCAGACGGAATATCGCTAACTTCCTGTCCGAATAGTGTGGCAAGAATGGTGTTGTTGTACATATTGCTTGATATAAATAAAATTGTTGTGATTATAACAATAAAATCAACAAAAAGTTTTTATTTTTTCAGGCAGCCTGAAAATGAAAAACGGAAAGTTTAATTACTTTCCGTTGCTGCGTATTTGTTTTCAGGCTGCCTGAAACTTTTTTCCACAAGCAAAAACGCCGTCATTACAACGGCGTTTATAATCAACAAAAACAAATACTTATTGCGGATAGAAACCGCTTTCTTTGCCTTTTAAGTCAATCACCAAGTTTTTGATTTGGGAGTAATGTTCCAAAATCATCTTATGCGTTTCGCGACCGATACCGCTGGCTTTGTAGCCGCCGAATGGGCAACCTGCGGGGATTTGGTTGTAGGTGTTAATCCACACCCTACCCGTTTCCATTAAGCGAGAAACCCGCAAGGCACGCGTAATG
Source organism: Neisseriaceae bacterium (assembly GCA_017518845.1). Taxonomy (GTDB): domain Bacteria; phylum Pseudomonadota; class Gammaproteobacteria; order Burkholderiales; family Neisseriaceae; genus RGIG9985. Next base: position 4,780 of record JAFWTP010000178.1, on the reverse strand, counting down.
TCGTTGGTGAAAACGCCGCCGCCCAAGCCGTATTCGCTGTCATTGACCATTTTAATCAACTCGGCTTCGTCTTTGAACTTAATCACCGCACCCACAGGGCCGAAGATTTCTTCTTGGGCAACCGTGCAGGAATTGCTGGAAACTTCCAACAAAGTGGGTTCAACAAATGCGTCCCCTGCTTTGGCGCGTTTGCCGCCCACCAACACTTTGGCACCTTCTTTTTTGCCAATTTCCACATAGCCCAAAATCTTGTCGGCTTGTTTTTTGTTGATTTGCGAACCCATTTGCGTATCGGGATTCATCGGGTCGCCGACTTTGATTTTCTTGAATTTGGCAACAATCGCTTTGACGAATTTGTCGTAAATACTGTCTTGCACGAAAATACGACTGCCCGCACAGCACACCTGTCCTTGATTGAACAAAATGCCCAACTGCACGCCGTCAATCGCCTTATCGAAATCTGCGTCTTCAAAGATGATATTGGCACTCTTGCCGCCTAATTCGAGTGTGGCAGGAATGATTTTTTCTGCCGCAGCCAGAGCAATCGACCGCCCGATTTCGGTTGAACCAGTGAAAGCCAATTTATCCAAACCCTTATGCGTACGCACAAATTCGCCTGTGGTCGAGCCTTTGCCTGTAACCACATTGACAATGCCTTTGGGCAGCACTTTTTGGATTAACTTCATCAATTCCAAAACGCTCAAAGAAGTTTCGGAAGACGGTTTGAACACAGAAGTATCGCCTGCGGCAATCACAGGAGCGAGTTTCCACGCCGCCATTAAGAATGGAAAATTCCACGGCACAATTTGTCCAACCACGCCAATCGGCTCACGCAGAACAATCGACATAAAATCGCCGCCCAATGGGTCGTGCAGAATATTGGCTGTGCCTTCTTCGCCTTGAATGACACCTGCAAAATAGCGGAAATGTTCCACCGCAAACGGAATATCCACATTCATGGTTTCGCGAATCGGTTTGCCATTGTCCATGGTTTCCACTTGGGCAAGCCATTTTTTATTCTGCTCGATAATATCGGCAATGTCTAACAACAACTTGGCTCGTTCTGCCACCGTTGAAAAACGAAATTTTTCAAAGGCTTTGCGTGCCGCTTTCACCGCTTTATCCACATCTTTTTTGCTGCCTTCGGCAATACTGGCTAATTTTTCACCAGTGGCAGGATTAAACACATCAAGCGTGGCGTTGTTTTCCGCATCAACGAACTCACCGTTGATGAAAAGTTTGTACACTTTGTCGAGTTTTGCCATTTTTACAATCTCCATTTCAGTTGAACGACATTGTCGATTGTATGCCCGTGTGGGGTTTAAAAACAGTATCTTTTGTCAAGTTTTGGTGGATTTTTTTATTTATTTTCAGGCTGCCTGAAATATTTTCACACTTGAAAATTCTCCCATTTCGCTATACATTCTCCCTTTACCCTTATCAAGAGTATCGAAAATGAAACGCTTATCCACAAACTCGTCCAATTTTTACAAAGAATTGAATGACTTACTTGATTTTGAAACCGCACAAAATGCGGATATTGACCAAATTGTGGCAGAAATCTGCCAAACCGTTGCCCAAGACGGCGACAAGGCGGTGATTGAATATACCAACCGTTTTGACCATACAAATGCCAAAACAATGGCGGATTTGAGATTGTCGCAAGATGAACTCAAACAAGCCTTTGAAAGGCTGCCTGAAAGCGTGCAAATTGCCTTAAAAACCGCCGCCGAGCGTATTCGTGTGTATCACGAACGGCAAATGCAAGCGTCTTGGCAATATACCGATGAAACTGGCACAGTTTTAGGGCAGAAAATCACCCCTTTGGAAAAGGTTGGCATTTATGTGCCAGGCGGCAAGGCGGCGTATCCGTCATCAGTTTTGATGAACGCCATGCCCGCTCATGTGGCAGGTGTGAAAGATATTATTATGGTTGTGCCTACGCCCAACGGCGAGAAAAACGATATTGTGTTAGCGGCGGCTTATATTGCAGGGGTTACGGAAGTTTTTACCATAGGCGGCGCCCAAGCAGTTGCGGCACTGGCTTATGGCACAGAAACAATTCCGCAAGTGGATAAAATCACAGGGCCCGGCAACGCCTTTGTGGCTGCTGCCAAACGCCGTGTATTCGGACGAGTGGGCATTGATATGGTTGCAGGGCCGTCCGAAATTTTGGTCATCGCAGACGGCACAACCGACCCCGACTGGATTGCCATCGACCTATTCAGCCAAGCCGAACACGATGAAATTGCCCAAGCAATTTTATTAGCAACAAGCGATGAATATATTGATCAGGTTTTGAATGCCATAGAAAAAAGGCTGCCTGAAATGCCACGCCGTGAAATTATTTCCGCTTCACTCAACAATCGTGGTGCGGCGATTTTAGTCAAAGATTTAGACGAAGCGTGCAAAATCGCCAACATGATTGCCCCTGAACACTTGGAATTGTCGGTAGAAAACCCACGCGTGTGGGCGGAGAAAATCCACAACGCAGGAGCAATTTTTATGGGCAGATACACCTGCGAAAGTTTGGGCGATTATTGTGCAGGTCCCAACCATGTGCTACCCACAAGCCGCACCGCCCGCTTTGCCTCCCCTTTGGGCGTGTATGACTTCCAAAAACGCTCGTCTTTAATTGAAGTCTCCCCAAACGGTGCAGACGAATTAGGCAAAATCGCTGCCACTTTGGCACACGGCGAAGGCTTAACCGCCCACGCGTTAGCGGCAGAATTGCGGTTGAAATAAGTGCTTGTGTGATTTAAAAAACGACAGTGATGACTGTCGTTTTTTTTATTCAGGCAGCCTGAAAATAAATCGTAGCGTTATCTAAAAATAATCCGTCCGCCAAAGGCGGACTTAATCACTGCTCATTGCTAATTGCTCATTGCTCACTGCTTTTCAAAACACCGCCAAAGCACTTAACGCTTTGCGTCTTTGTCCGTTTTGTGGGGCGATGGTATCAAATGGCAGTTCTAATAAATAGCGGCGGTGTTGATTTTCGGCGGTTAAGACGCGTTGGCATAGATAGGACGCAATTAAGTCGCGGTTGGCGATTTCGCCGTAGTCTTTGTAGGAAATAATGTAATCCGAAATGCCTGTGTCGTCTGTTTCCATTTGTCGCACGGTGAGTTTGCGGTTTTTGGCGTATTGTTTCCACGCAATGCGTCTGACAGAGTCGCCTGCGTGATACGGTGAAAGATAGGCGGTTTCGTCATTGCCGCGTTTGACGGCGTGGCTCTCGCCTTGTTCATCGCCCGCAACAGGCGTGAAAACGGTGTGTTCAATCGGGGCAGGATAAACAGTTATCTGCCAGTCAGGTTGCAATAAGGCGGAGACCGATAGCAGAGCAAACGGGGCGTGGGTGTAAATTTGTATAACAGGCGTTCGCCATATGCCACGCCGTGTGGCAGGAAAGGTGAGTTCTACGGTGTGGCGTGCTTTGCTGTCTAATAATTGCATTTCTTGTTGTTTGAAGTGCGTGTCGCCATTGTCGTCCAAAATAAAACGCAGATAAACGCGACAATGCCGCATATTTTTGGCTCGCAAGGCAACGCCAACAACCGCATTTTCGCCGACAAAACATTCGTTGTTTTCAATGCGTAACAGGGTTGCCCCATAAAGTTGCCACACGGCTTGTAATGATGCCCAAATGGCAAAGGCTAAAATCCAAAAAGCCAGTAAATAGGCAATATTCAGCGTGTAATTCATACCCAACACCCAAGCGGCAGCGGCAATCGCCAACATGCCCCAACCCAAACCTGTGGGGCGAATGGTTAGGTGTTTCAGAGATAAAGACTCGTTGTCGTGTATGGCAATGGTTTTCATTGTTCTCATTTTTCAGGCAGCCTGAAAAGGTGATGATTTGGGTTGTTTCACGAATATTTTTGAATTGCGTTTATTTTCAATATATTGCTTGCGGCGAATGGCTGGTAATGCGTTTAAGTCGGACGCTTCAAAGCCCCTTTCTAAAAACCAGTCGGCGGTGCGTGTGGTCAGAGCGAATAGTTGTGTTAATCCTTGTTTGACTGCCATATTTTCAATGGATTGCAACAGCAAATCGCCATAGCCCATTCCACGCCCTTTGTCGGACACTGCCAAGCAGTAAATTTCGCCTGCTTTATCATCAGCAAACGATTTTAACGCCGCACAGCCATATACCAAACGGTCGTGTTCGGCAATGACAAATTCAGCCAAATGGCGTTCAATGTCGTTTTTGGTGCGTGGCAATAGGTTGCCGCGTTGAATTAAGGGTTCGATTAACCGCATTAAATCGGGAATATCACGCACTTCGGCTGGGCGAATTTGCGTGAGCGAGTTGTTTGCTAACGCCGTGCCAAAGCCTGTGCGGGTGAAGAGTTCTTTGAGTAACGCCCCGTCTTCTCTGCCGTCTATGATTTGTACGCGTGAAACGCCGCTTTTAAGTGCCACAAGGGCTGCCTGAATAGACCGCATAATATCTTCATGTTGCGGATTTTCTTGGCAATATTGTAATGCGTCTTTGATGGATAAATCTGGAATAACGGCGTTTTCTTCATCACGAATGCCGTTGGCTCGGCATAAAAATACTAATTTTTCTGCACCTAATGCAGACGCTAATGCGGCGGCGGTTTCAGGCAGCGATAAATTATACGAAATGCCACCCACAGAATGCCCTACGGGGCTGATTAGCACAATTTGATTATTCGCCAAACAGCGTTTGATTTGTTCTGCGTCAATTTTACGCACCTGCCCTGTGCGTTGCATATCCACGCCGTCTAAAACGCCCAAAGGTTGTGCCAAA
>JAFWTP010000177.1 GCA_017518845.1 Neisseriaceae bacterium | reverse complement strand
GCAATGGTTTCAATATCGGCAATCGGATCAACCCTGCCCGCAACATGCACCACATTATCATCGTCAAAACAACGCACCACATTCACAATTGCGTCCGTTTCACGAATATTTGCCAAAAACTGATTGCCCAAACCTTCGCCCTTGCTCGCCCCTGCCACAAGCCCTGCAATATCCACAAACTCCACAACCGCAGGCAAAATGCGTTGCGGATTAACAATTTTGGCTAACTCATTTAGGCGTGGGTCTGGCACTTCCACAATGCCCACATTCGGCTCAATCGTGCAGAAAGGATAATTCGCCGCTTCAATGCCCGCCTTTGTTAAAGCGTTAAATAAAGTGGATTTTCCCACATTCGGCAAACCCACAATGCCACATTTCAAACTCATAATTTGTGCTTTCGATTTAAGATTTAAAAATGGCGTATTTTAACACGGTGATAAAAGTTTCAGGCTGCCTGAAACAATATAACCAAAAATAATAAGCATAGTTTTATTTATTCTTGTCGCCATTTTCAGGCTGCTTTATCATTTGCCCTGTTAATTTTATGAAACAAGGAAAAAATGATGGCAATCGCAAACAGCATTACCGATTTAATCGGCAAAACACCTTTGTTAAAACTCAACCGTATCAACGATGGTGCGGCAGAAGTTGTGGTGAAATTGGAGTTTTTTAATCCAGGCAACAGCGTGAAAGACCGCATTGCGGCGGCGATGATTGAAGACGCGGAAAAAGCAGGCAAAATCACGCCTGATACGGTTTTGGTTGAACCCACAAGCGGCAATACAGGTATTGGCTTGGCAATGGTGTGTGCCGCCAAAGGTTATAAATTAGTGATTATTATGCCCGAATCAATGAGCCGCGAACGCAAAATGCTGATGCGTGCGTTTGGGGCGAAGTTAATTTTAACACCTGCGGCAGAAGGTATGGGCGGGGCGATTGCCGCCGCTCAAAAATTAGTGGCAGAACACCCAGACACGCACATTATTTTGCAACAGTTTGAAAATCCTGCTAATCCTGCCGCACACCGTGCCACAACCGCCGAAGAAATTTGGGCAGATACAGACGGCAAAATCGACATTTTTGTCGCAGGCGTTGGCACAGGCGGCACCATTACAGGCGTGGGTGAAGTGTTGAAAAAACACAATCCAAATATCAAAATTGTGGCGGTTGAACCCGAAACTTCACCCGTTTTATCAGGCGGACAAAAAGGCGCGCACCCCATTCAAGGCATTGGAGCAGGCTTTGTGCCGAAAGTGTTGAACACAGGCATTTATGACGAAATTATCCCTGTTTCAGGTGATAACGCTTTTGAAACCGCCCGAGCACTCGCCCAAAAAGAAGGCGTTTTGGCAGGTATTTCATCAGGAGCGGCAACTTGGGCAGCCTTGCAATTAGCCAAACGAGAAGAAAACGCAGGCAAACGCATTGTGGTACTGATTCCGTCCTACGGCGAACGATATTTATCTACGCCGTTATATGAACATTTGGCATAAGTTTTCAGGCAGCCTAAAAACAATTTATAATTAAAATTGAATTTATATAGTCAATCAAATTCAAAAGTGAAACAGGCGGCAAAGCCTTTCGACAGTATAAATAATACGGCAAGGCTCGGCAGACGCATTTTATAGTCAATTCACAGCAAAATCATGCAGCGTTAGTTTGCCTTGCCGTATTATTTATACTGTCGCAGGCATTCGCCTTGCCTGCTTTTGCTGTGAACCGACTATAATTTTGAAGTTGATTGACTATATCTTGCGTGGCGGGCAAGTTGCCCCCTACCCTACGCCTGTATGAACATTTGGCATAAATTGTGAAAAAATATTTCAAAATTTTTCATAGTAAGAAAATTGCCATGCCGTGCTTAACGCATGCTTGGCAATGCTTATATGTGTCAGCAATAAGTCGCTAACAAATATTCAGTCTTTCAGGCAGCCTGAAACTCTTTTTCATATTCTCAACCCCCCATTTTTCAGATAAAATAATGCCCTTTTAACAGACGCACATATTTTTCAGGGAGCATATATGAAACCCATCAATGTTGGTATTTTAGGTTTAGGCACGGTTGGCGGCGGTACGGCGAAAGTGTTGAAAAAAAACGCCGCCGAAATTGAACGCCGCACAGGACGGCAGATTCGCCAGTTTATGGCAGCGGACAAACGCAGTGATTTAGACACTCATGACATGTTTTTGCCTGAAACCACGCTCACTGATGACGCATTTGCTGTGGTTTCGCACCCTGAAATTGATATTGTCGTGGAACTTATCGGTGGCACAGGCATTGCCAAAGAGTTAATTTTAAAAGCGATTGAAAACGGCAAACATGTGGTTACCGCCAACAAAAAATTGTTAGCCGAATGCGGCAACGAAATTTTTGCCGCCGCCGAAGAAAAAAATGTAACCGTTATGTTTGAAGCCGCTGTGGCTGGCGGTATTCCGATTATCAAAACCCTGCGTGAGGGCTTGGCGGCAAACCGTATTCAATGGATTGCGGGCATTATCAATGGCACCAGCAATTTTATTTTGAGCGAAATGCGTGAAAAAGGCTCTTCTTTTGCGGAAGTTTTAGCAGAAGCACAACGCTTGGGCTATGCCGAAGCCGACCCGACTTTCGATATTGAAGGACACGACGCAGGGCATAAAATCACCATTATGGCATCTTTGGCGTTTGGTATTCCGTTAAATTTTTCTAAATGTTATTTAGAAGGCATCAGCAAATTAGACGCAAAAGACATTAAATACGCCGAAGAATTGGGCTATCGTTTGAAACTCTTGGGCATTACTCGTCGCACTGAAAGCGGTATTGAATTGCGTGTGCACCCTACCCTAATCCCTGAAAAACGCTTGTTAGCCAGCGTGAATGGCGTGATGAACGCCGTGTGGGTGCATGCCGATATGGTTGGCTCAACGCTACATTACGGTGCAGGTGCAGGCGAATTAGCCACAGCCAGTGCGGTTGTGGCGGATATTGTGGATTTATCGAGAATGATTACTTCGGACAATGCCGACCGCGTGCCGCACTTGGCGTTTCAACCGTCCAAAGTCTGCGATACGCCTGTATTGCCGATGGACGAAGTGAAAAGCGGTTACTATCTGCGTATTCAAGCGGCTGATCAAAGTGGCGTTTTGGCAGATATTGCCAATATTTTAGCCAAAGAGAAAATTTCGATTGAAGCCTTAACGCAAAAAGGCGTGATTCAAAGCGAACAAACCGCCGAAATTGTTATTCTCACGCACACCACGCAAGAAAAACACATTAAAGCCGCGATCGCCGCAATCGAGCAACTGCCGAATATCCACGCCCCAGTGGTGATGATTCGTATGGAATCGTTTCATATAAATAACTAATTGTTTTATATATAAAAAAAACGCCGTTAAAAAACGGCGTTTTTTTGTAATAAGCGTTTCAGGCAGCCTAAAAGTTATTTCACCACCAACACATTACCCTGTTTGCCGACAATCGTGGCGTTTTTGCTGTTTAGTGCTTGCGAAGAAATGGCTTGCCATTCTGCTCCGCGATATTGCACACGATAAGTGCCGTCTTGATTTTGAGCAATCACGGCAACGCTTTGACCTATGTCTAAATCGTCATACGCCGTGTTGTCGCTCATGGGAATAACGCGTTTTTTCTTATGCCAATAAGTTGCTAATACAATGCCGATAATCGACAAAACCGCACAAACGGTGATATTCACCGCAAACGGCGTGTGAAAAGCCCAGTCTAATACGCCTGTAATCGCACAGGCAATGGACAAAACCAATAAATAAAATGTGCCGCTGAATACTTCCAAAACCAAAGCGACTAATGCAATAGCAAACCAAATCATGTTGAACCTCCTTTTTGAACTGAATTATTTTCAGGCTGCCTGAATGGCATAAGTATAAACGAATACAAGCAAATAAGGGGAAAAATAATCCACAATCATGGCACAATATATTTTATTGTTGTCCGCTAAAATCTTTACACCTGCCTGAAAAGATATTATTTTGTTTCTTACAAATTTTTTTATTATCGCTCACAAAGAACATAAAGACACGGAGAAGAATATTAAGTACTTAATATAATTGATATTTTTTATATTCTCCGTGTTCTCCGTGTCTTGGTGAGAGATAAAAAAGGTTGAGCGGACAACAATCATTTTATTCAGTCTGCCTGAATTTTATCAACTGCGTTGCCGTCTGGTTTCTGCCAATAGCATACCGCAGGAAACCGACACATTCATACTTTCCACCGTGCCGAACATGGGAATGGACACCAACATATCGCAATTTTCCCGCGTTAGCCGCCGCATACCTTTTCCTTCTGAACCCATTACCCACGCGACTGACAGCGGTATTTCGGTGTGAAATAAGTCGCTTGCTCCTGCCATATCCGCACCCAAAATCCAGATATTGCGTTCTTTTAAGGCTTTGATTGTACGCGATAAATTCGTTACCGTTATATAAGGCACGCTTTCTGCCGCACCGCAAGCGACTTTGCGAACAGTGGCGTTTAAGCCTACGCTGTTGTCTTTGGGAGCAATCACGGCATTCACACCCATTGCGTCCGCCGTGCGAAGAATCGCACCTAAATTGTGTGGGTCGGTAATGCCGTCTAAAATTAAGAGAAAGGGCGGCGTGTTCAATTCGTCTAAAATATCGTCTAAATCTTGCTGTGGCAAAGGAGACGCAAACGCCGCAATGCCTTGATGATTGTTTGAGCCACACAGTTTATTTAAGCGGTCGTTATCTGCCGCAATCACACGAATATGGGCTGCCTGAATTTTAGCTAATGTTTGTTTCATACGGCTATCTTGACGATTTTCGTCAATATAAATTTCGTCAATCGTGTGGGCATTTTGCCGCAATCGTGCGTTAATGGCATGAAATCCAAAAATAAGACGGCGAGAAGACATTGTTTGTTACAGGTTCAGTTAAAAGAGAATAATATAACAGAAATTGCAAGGGTTTTCAGGCTGCCTGAAAGATAACTTTATTGCCCACGCGGTTTTGTTTAGATTTTTAGGCTACCTGAAAATCAATTCAATCATCACATTGTTATAAATAATCGCATTGACAATGATTTATAAAAATGTAATTCTTTATAAAATACAATCAAAACAATTTGTTAGGCTACCTGAAAATTCATTAAAACGCGTGGGCAACAAGTTGCCCACCCTACGCTTGCTATCATATTTCCTGTTTCCCAAAAGAAACCATAAATGCTGTCAAAGAAATTTCCAACCAAAGATCCTGTTGTTGGTACACCATTTTTTGTTTTCATAAAAAACCTCCGTTATTGAGTATGTTGAACAGAAT
>JAFWTP010000176.1 GCA_017518845.1 Neisseriaceae bacterium | reverse complement strand
TTGGGCTATGTCTTTATTAGACATGAGCGATGCCACAGAAATTGTGGATATTGGTTGTGGCAACGGACGCGATATTCGTGAGTTATCAAAAAGATACGCAAATGCCCATATTACAGGCATTGATTATTCTGCCTTGTCGGTTGAAAAATCACGAAAAACAAATAAAACACTGATAGCACAAGGCAGGTGTGCCATCGAAGTGGGCGATGTGTCGGCGTTGCAACTTCCTGCGAATCAATTTGATTTAGCTTGTGCATTTGAAACCGTCTATTTTTGGCAAGACCTTGTGGCGTGTTTTGGAAATGTGCGTAACATTTTGAAATCAAATGGTAAATTTATGATTGTACTGGAATCGGACGGGCAGGATAAATTGACACAATGGTTTCAAGCACGAATAGACGGCATGAACACTTATCGCATTGAAGAATTGGAACAGACATTAAAAGACGCAGGTTTTTCAGCGGTTTGTGCCAACCGACACCCGAAAAGGGCTTGGATTATGCTGTTGGCAACGAAATAAATTACGGTCAATTCATACCCAAACCATACGGCGTTGTTTCGCCTTACCGTGTTATAGTCGGTTCACAACAAAAGCAGGCAAGGCTATCGTTACGCTGCGTGATTTTGCTGTGAATCGACTATATTTTCAGGCAGCCTGAAAAAAAAATCACTATCTTAACGATAGTGATTTTTTCTTTATCCTGCAATGCGTTGCAGATAATTATTCAAACCGATTTCGGCAACAAGCGATTGTTGTGTTTGTAAATCGTCCGTATATTCTTCACTGCGGTGCAAAAATGTCTGCAAAATATAGTCAATTCAGACCAAAAGCAGGTAAGGCATTTTTACGCAGACAGTATGAATAATACGGCAAGGCGAAATAACGCTGCATGATTTTGGTATGAATTGACTATATCACAAGAAACAAAGTCTTGTGCTTGACTACACGCTTTTATACCCTTGCGAAATGCACTGATACGGCGGTTTTCTAAATCTAAATCACAGGCAATCATTTCTGCTACGCTGTTGCCGATTTTCAGGCAGCCTAAATTCTGCAAATCGGGCGTGTTTGCCAAGCATTTTGTTTTTTCAGGCTACCTGAAAAACCTTTTTACCCACAAAAAACGCTTACCATACCGCAAGCGTTTTGTTTTTTTATTCAGCAAATTGCAACACAATTACAGCGTATTATTCTGCAACATTTCGCTAAATTCAGCAATTTCCTTTTCTTGGTCTTTGATGATTTTTTCGGCAATTTTTCGCACCGTTTTATCTTGCGAATATTGCAAAATTTGCTTGGACGAATTAACTGCACCCTTGTGGTGTTCAATCATCGCTTCCAAAAAATTGCGGTCTAAATCATCTGTGGGTTTGACTGCCCCCATAGCGTACATCATATCATCTGACAATTTTTTATTATCTGCCAAGAATTTTTGATAATCTTCGGCAGAAATTTCGGTTTTTTGCAATTTATCGCCCGCTAACAACTGGTTGAATTGAGCGATTTCCTTTTCCTGTGCTTTGATGATATTTTTAGCAATTTTCTGCACTTTTTTGCTTTTGCCGTGTTCCAACACCAACTTGGACGAATCCACTGCTCCCTGATGATGCGGCACCATATTCACCAAAAAATCGCGTTCCACACTGCCGCTTTCACTGGGGGCAACCCCCATCATCGGCTTGTGCATGGTATTGAGCGTATTTTCAGACGGACTGGGTACATAATCCTTGTTTTTGCGGGCTTCCATCATCGGACAAGTATGCCCTTCGCCGTGTGAATGCTCACCCATTGCCGAATGCTCATGGCTATGCGATTGATTTTTCTTGTTCTTTGTTGCTTGCTTACTGGCTGTTTTCGTTACTTTGGCAGGAGTTTTTTCCCCCTGTTCAGCCGCATAAATCGCCGTGCCGACAACAAAAAAACTGAATACAGTCAATGCACTGACAAACTTTTTGAAATTCATCGTGAAACACCTTTTAAATGCAGTTGATAACACTTCTCATTATATTCAACAAAGTAAATATTTTCAATAATAAAAATCATTTATTTGATAGATAGCAAGGCTGAAACCTTTGCAGAACTCAATCTGAAACAAAAAAGCGTTCGTTATAGGGTGGGCATGTTACCCACCAGCCGCCCGATAGGGCGGAATTTGCTTTAATATCAATAAATAATCAACGCCGCAGGCAGAGCGGCGGGCGACACGCCCACCCTATAACGATTGCATTTGTTATATAGATAAATAGGTTTTACAAAGGTTTCAGGCAGCCTGAAATATTTTTCACATAAATATTGATAACAATTCTTATTTTATATATAATCGCACCATTATCTTTATTGATAATAAATCTTATTTTGTTTCTCTAATAAGGATAGCCTGATGAAAGCCGTGCAACTAACTGTTTTAACCCTGTGTGTGTTGGCTGTGTTTGCCAGTATTGCTGTGTATGCACACTAAACGCATTTATTTGCAAGAAATCGTATTTCAGGCTGCCTGAAATGATATTTAACAGTAAATCAAAGGATAGACCGATGAAAAAACTTACCCTTTTAACCCTGTGTGCTTTGGCTTTGACTGCCTGTGCCACGCAACCGCAACCTGAACCCAAACCGCAACCGCCGCAACACCAGCACGCCGTAAGCGGACAAGGGCGTATGCAAAATATGACTCCCGAAGAGCGGCAGGAATTTCGCAAAAGAATGCACGCGGCAATGGAAAAAATGACTCCCGAAGAACGCAAAAAATTCCAAGAAGGCATGCACCGCAGTATGCACGGCGATGCGGGACATAATCACGGCGATGGGCATAACCACGCGGGCGGACATGCACACGGCGACAATCACTCGTGCGAGCATGGACATAATCACGACAACGCCCAAGCCAAAAATGCACCCAAAGCCAAAGCGGTGAAAAAAACCAAGAAAAAGGCAAAGAAATAAGAAATAAGTTGTTTATTTCAGGCTGCCTGAAATAATTTGTTATTAAATTGTTAGGAAAACGAAAATGCGTGTTTTTAATCACAAACAAAAAATTTTAACGCTGTCTTTAATGGCAGTTTTTTCAAGTGTGGCGTATGCACAAAATCAATCGCAAACGGCAAATGGTGTTCAATGGTCAAACGATAATCACGCCCAAATGTCGGCGGAAAATATTAGAAAAATCAATGGAATAGAAAGTTCAGGCAGCCTGAATGTGCCGACTGATTTGCAAATCAATCAATCGTATGATTTCAATAACAATGCAGAAGTTTTATCTAATCTTTCAGGCAGCCTGAATAATCAGGAGATTGCCACGCCGACTATGTCGGCTCGCAATGGCGGTGTGGGGGGTTTAGGCAACTTAAATAATAAGGAGATTGCCACGCGTCCTACGGACGCTCGCAATGGCGTATCCATAAGCGATAAATCGCTAACGGCTACGCCACTTTCAGGCAGCCTGAAAACGGATATTTGGCAAATTGATAATTCATATGCTTTGGAAAATAACCATTTTTCAGGCAGCCTGAATAATATTTTTCAGCAAGATAAAGAAACCGTTTTATGGGCAGAAAATACGGTTAATGATACAAAAACAGATGCGGTTTCAGGCAGCGTTAAAGATGAAGAAACACCCGTTAAAGCAACCGCTAATGCAAACAATGCCACTGAATTGGAAACAATCACCGTCATCGGCGAACGCCAACGAAAACCCGAAGAAGTGTATCAGTCGGGTGCAACCATTCGTTATAACGATATACAAAATCGTCCTAATGGTAATGGCGATATAACTTCTACGCTAAAAGTGTTGCCGAATGTGCAATTCAAAAACGATGAAAATCGCTCCACTGCACCTGGTGAAATCAATCCAGCGGATATTTCCATTGCGGGCGGTTTGTATAACCAAAATGCGTTTATTTTGGACGGTATGAATATCAACAACGATTTAAATCCAAATAGCAACAAGATTTTTGGTTCGTCCAACCATTTGCAATGGGGTTCGGCTCAATCGCAAGGTATGAATGTGGATACTTCGTTGTTAGATAGCGTGTCGGTGTATGACTCTAATGTGAGTGCAGAATATGGCGGTTTTAATGGCGGTGTTGTGGAAGCCAAAACCAAAAAGCCCATTCAAGACGGTATTCACGGTCAAATTTCGTGGCAACGCACGGCAAGCGGTTGGACACAATATCATATTGACGAAGAACAACGCGAAAATTTTGAAAACAGTACCACAGAATTTTTTCAACCAAAATTTCGTAAAGACAGCGTGCGTGGCAGTATTGAAGGTCGAGTAAATGATTTTTACAGTTTTATCGGCAGTTATTCAACTAACCGCAGTAAAATTCCCTTAAATGAGTTTGCTCAATCTATGGGGGTTGATTCAAAGAAAAATCAACGCCGCCAAAGCGATAACTTTTTCTTGAAAAATTATTTTACATTCAATGACAAACACCAAGCCGATTTAAGTTTGGCGTATATGCCACAGGATAATTTAATGTTCCGCCCCAGTGTGCGTGGCAGTGAATTTCACTTAAAAAGTGGCGGTTGGCAAGTAGGTTTAGGTTTGGAAAATGATTTTGATAAGTTTGGTAAATTCACACAAAATTTATCGTATAAATCATTGGAAAGTACTCGGGACGCAGAAAATAATTTTTGGCGTGGTTGGTACACTTCGGAAAAGAAAAATTGGGCACCAAACTCCGCTTCGGTGAATGAGGGCGGTTTTGGCGATATGGAACAAGAACAAAAAGATATTGCGTACAAGTTAAAATGGCAAAGCCCTGATTGGCAATGGGGCGACACTACACATAAGGTGAAAACAGGCGTGGATTTATCTCATACCAAAATGAGCCGCAATCGCTTGAATGGCTATTATGTCGCTATGGGAACACGCCAAGACTTGAAAGGAGCAGGTTGCGGTGTCGATAATTTAGGCTTGGACGCTTGCGATGATAGTTTTGTTGCAGGTCAAGGCTGGCAAGGGCAATATCTCGATTATGTGCGTATGCACAAAGTGGGCTTGAACGATTATTCAACCACTGCTTACGCTTTTTATTTAGAAGACGATATTGAGTGGGATTTGGGCAAAGCAGGCAGCCTGAATATCCGTCCTGGTGTGCGATTTGAGGGCGATAATTTTATGAAAAATAAAACCATTGCCCATCGCTTTGCCACAACTTATCAATTTCCGTGGGAAGACGCTCGCAAAACGGCGATTACATTTGGTGCAAACCGTTATTACGGTCGCAATATTTTGAGTTATCGTATTCAAGACAACGAAAACACCAACGCTTTGGCTTATTATCGCCGTAAAGATGCCAATAGCCCGTGGGAATTAGAAGACGCAACCAATGGTGTGAGTGGTTCGGTATTTCGCGAATTAAAACTGCCCTATAACGATGAATTTGTGTTTGCCGTAACACAACATTTTGACCCGATTAAAGGCACCCTGAAATATATTCGCCGCAACGGACGCGATGAAATTGTGCGTTCGTATCATAACAATATGACCAACCCTGCTACATTGCCCGCAGGCAATTATTCATCAACTCAGGCGTGGGATTATCAAAATGTCGGTAAATCCAAAACCGATGTCATTTCGTTGTCGATTGAAAACAGCAAGCCTTTGAAATGGAAAAATATTGATAACTCGTTCTTGTTTGCGGTCGATTGGACAAAAAATGAACGCAACTATGTGCCTGTTATTTCCACTTACGACTTAAACAGCAATGTGTTTAATTGGTATCGTATTGTGGATTATAACGGACAGTTAATGCCCTACATTGCTATGCCAAAAGAACAACAAGATATTGCTCGTCCAATTACGGCAAAATTAAGTACCACACATTCGTGGAATATCAACAGCAAGAGCAAAATATTTTTAAGTAATTTATGGCGTTGGCGAAATGGTTATACCAAAACCATTAAAACCGCAACCGAAGGCAATCGCTATCGTGATGCGAATGGTCAAATTCAAACACACCCACGCGATAAATACGAAACCACAAAATTCCCATCGGCTTTTACTTGGGATATTCGATTAGGCACAGAATATAAAACCAAAGGCGGTACATTCTTTGCGAATTTAGACATTAACAATGTGCTGAATAAACGCAATCGAGTTGCGTACAGTTCGTCATCAGGTGATACTGATAACGATATTACCGCCAGTGGTTCATACAGTACCAGTGAATTAGTAGGTATCTACGAAACTGGACGACAGTTCTGGTTGCAGTTAGGCTATAAATTCTAATCAACACGCTTTCAGGCTGCCTGATAAATGAAACAAGAAAAAACATTTGATTCTGTTGTATGGCTGGCGGTGATTGCTGTGCATATTGCCGCTTTATCGGCGGCGTGGCAGGGCAAGCCGCCGCGCGTGTCGGTGGGTGCGTCTGTGTTGCAGGTGGTGGATTTGGGGGATTTTCAGGCAGGCAATAATGAAACGCCTGCACCTCCTGCTCCTGCGGTGGAAAAGCCAAAACCTGTGGTGCAGCCTGAAAAGCCTGTCAAAAAGAAAATCACAGCGGTGAAAAAGCCTGATAAAAAACCCGATATTGTGGTGAAAAAGGAAGAAATTAAGCCTGAACCCGAGCCGCAACCTGAACCGCCCAAACCTGTGGAAGAACCTGCCCCCAAAGCGGTTGAAACGCCTGCGGCAGACGCTCACGGCACAGGAACGGGTACAGGGCAAATGGGAGAAAACACGGGCGGTAATGCTGGTGGTGGCGGCACGGGTGCAGGCGGTGGCGGTGCAACTGCGGCGTCTCACATAGGCGGACATTTGCATAATCCTAAACCACCGTATCCACAACGCTCGATTGAAAACGGCGAAGAAGGTGTTGTGCGTTTGCGTGTAACAGTGGAAGCCAACGGCAGACCGTCTGCGGTGAGTTTGGTGAAAAGCAGTGGCTACCCTGCATTAGACCGCTCGGCACTCAAAACAGTGCGTGAGCAATACCGCTTTATCCCAGCCACAAGAGCAGGTGTAGCGGTGCGGTCGGATTACACTTTTGGGATTAAGTTTGAGTTGCCGTAGAACAATATTCTTGATGACTTTCAGGCAGCCTGAAAATGGAGTAATTGAATGCAGAAACAGCAAATCATAATGACGGCGAGTATTGTATTTGGTGTATTCTTTGGTAATGTTTTAATGAATTTTATTATTAAACGCAAAAGAAACAAACCATACCAACTGTCATGGCAGGCGGAATTATTGATTGTTTTATTTATTTTAACCGCTTTTGTATGGATTTTTATACTTTAATTATTGTGGAGCAAAAACAATGAATGTAATCAGCAATACACACACAACAAAATCTGTGCCGAATGCACAAAAGATTTTATTAGGCAAAAATCCGCAGGCAACCATAATGACTTTTGCGATTTTTTTCATTACTTGTATGGTGTCGATTAAAACCATAGATATATTTTTTGCATTCAGGCTGCCTGAAACAGATTTATTTTCTTTTTTTATGATACGAGCCTTATCTGTTTTAATCAGTTCGGGCATATTTTTTCTGATTGCGTGGTATGGATTGAAATTAAGCAACACCATAACTAATCCCAAAAAAATGGCATTCAATATGGCGGTGATTTTGGCGTTTGTAGAAATCTGTGGGGGGGTGAGCAAAATGGCGTATTTAACCATTCCTGATAATGCGATTGTGCGATTGTTATTATTGATTGCTTTTTATTTATTCGTTGGCATTTATTTTTTATTAGGAATATGGGCAGAAAAAAATTTCAGGCAGCCTGAAAACTTTTAACGGTGTGATATGGAAAACAAAATAGCCAACACTTTATTTATTCCCTTTGCGGCAAGGGTATTTGCGGCGGCTTGTTTTCCTGAATATTTTAATGACCCTGTGGCAGTGCAATTAAAAAATAAAATTCCGCCTAAATTTTTAAAAATTTCATCACAATATGAAATGATTGCGTCTGCTGCTCGTTATTATATTAGCGATAAAGTTATTATGGAATTTATTGATAAATACGGCAAATGCAATATTGTTAATTTGGGGGCTGGATTAGAAACAGTGGCGTTTCGTATCCATAATCCAAATGCGGTGTTTTATCAAATTGATTTACCCGAAGTCATTCAATTAAGAGAAGAAATTTTACCCAAAAATAATAATGAAGTTTTTATTGCCGACAGTATTTTTACAACAGAATGGTATGACCAAATAGATAAACGAAAACCAACGCTATTTGTGGCAAATGGTGTATTGATGTACTTTCACGAAAAGGAAATATTGCAGTTAATAGGCAACCTGAAACAATATTTTCCTAAATCGGAATTGATTTTTGATGCCACAACGCGTTTTGGTATTCGGTGTGCTAATTTTTATGTTTCTCGTTTTGGTGGCGAAATGGCAAAAATGTATTTTTATATTAACCATATTGATAAATTTATCCAAAAAAGCCAAACGCGTTTATTAAATGCACAAACTTTTTTTATAGACGCACGGCGAATATTAGGCAAAAAAGTTAATTTAATAACAAAATTTAATATGTGGCTTGTGGATACATTTCATTTATCGAATATGGTTCATTTGGCATTATCAAAATGATTTTTTATTTCAGGCAGCCTGAAACAATTTAACAAAAGGAAAAAACATATGGGTTTTCAACATTTATTTGCACAGCAAGACATGGTTTTAACGCTGACTTTTGCCATACTCGTGTTGATGAGTATTTTGACTTGGGCAATTATTATTATTCGCTCGGTAAAATTGTTTTTAGCCAAAAAGGCAAATCGGCAATTTTTAAAAACCTTTTGGCATGCCGCCGATTTGCACGCGGCAATGGCAGAAATACAAGATATAGACGCACCGATGAGCCGCGTTGCCACACAATCTTATCGTTCGCAACAGCAATACAATAGCCAAAAATACAGCCATTTGCATGACGCAGTGCCACGCAACGATTATTTAGTCCGCCACATTCGTTATGCAATGGACAAGGTGCTTCGTCCCTTTTCGGGCGGTTTGACCGCACTGGCTTCTGTCGGTGCAACCGCTCCGTTTATCGGCTTATTCGGCACGGTGTGGGGGATTTACCACGCACTCATCAATATCAGCGTGCAAGGGCAAGTTACTATGGGGGCGGTTGCCGCACCCATCGGCGAAGCCTTAATCGCCACGGCAATGGGCTTATTCACCGCCATTCCAGCGGTTTTGGCGTATAACGCTCTGGTGCGATTGAACAAAAATCTATCACACGATATGGACAATTTCGCCCACGATTTGTATGTGCAGTTATTGAATGTGGAGCAGTAAAATGGCTTTCGGTTCTTTTTCCCAAAACGATGACGATACGCCGATGGCAGAAATCAATGTAACGCCCTTGGTTGATGTAATGCTGGTGCTGCTGATTATTTTTATGATAACCATGCCCGTTTTAACCCACTCAATCCCTTTGCAACTGCCGATTGCAACGGACGAAAAAACGGACGAAATCAAACCGCAAAAACCCGTGCGATTAGCCATATCGCCTGCTGGTGAATATTTTTTAGACGACAAACAAGTGGCATTAGATGAACTGAAAATCGTGTTACAACAACAGCATACAAAAAATCCCGATTTAGTATTAGCGATTGCCGCCGATAAATCGGTTGCCTACGAACGCGTGGCAGACGCTCTGCAAACCGCACAGCAAGCAGGGGTTGTTAAAATTGGCTTTGAAACCGAAGTGGAAAATAGATAGGATTGATTTTTAAGAAAACCCTGCAAAACCCTACGATTAAAATGAAACGCCGTAGGGGGGTGCAACGACTCCACCAACTTACCGATAGGTCGAGATAAAAATAATTAAAATTCAACTGCTTGTAATTTTTAACATTTCGGTGGGTCGAAGACCCACCCTACGGCAGGTTGAATTTATTTATTCTTGATTGAATTTTGCAAAAATTTCAGGCA
>JAFWTP010000175.1 GCA_017518845.1 Neisseriaceae bacterium | reverse complement strand
TTTTCAGGCAGCCTGAAAATATTATAAGGTATTAAACTTAAAGCGTTTTTTTAATTTTAGGACAAAAATCGCAATCCAATCATATATGATTGGATACTGTGCTTGACAGCACAGTATCTTAATATAAAACATACTGCTTGCTTTAAAGTACAAAATAACTTGACTGACTTTTTTTGTGATATGGATTGCTGAATATGTTTGCTTCATTGGAAAAAGCGTTGATGACTTTGGCAATTAGTAGTGTTTTGGCATTATTGTTCGTTCTGGTTATGTGTTTTTTGTAATTGTTTTTCCTTCCCATAAATAACAAAATAGAAAATATGAGTGGTTGTATGGCGAAAATTTTTACAATCTCCTTTTAATTTTTGCCAGTTTTATGCGGGCAGTCTGTTGCAGGCTGCTCTTTTTTTGTGTCATCAGTTTTCAGGTAGCATTTAAAAAATCAATCTACTAACAATGGATAATTGTGTTATCATTCAAGTTTGTTTCAGTAACTTTGGGAAAGAAAACAATGAGTTTGTTTGACAAATCAAAAAAATTGTTGGTTTCATCTTTGTGCATTTTGGCACTGGGTGTGGCTGGTTGTAACAACGGTGCGGACAGCGGTGGTAATACGGCTTCCAAAGCCGCTGCAAATTACCCTGCGGGTAACTTGGATTTAGTGGCTCCTGCTGGTGCGGGTGGTGGTTGGGATACCACTATTCGTATGGTGGCAAAAACTTTGGGCGATACGGGTATTGTTAAAGCCCCTATGCCTGTTCGTAATGCACCTGGTGCTGGTGGTGCTGTGCATTTGGCAACGCTGCAAGCGGCAAATAAAAAAGCCGACCCCAACACCATTACGGTTTATTCTCCGCCGATTTTGTTCTTTAACTTAAACGGTTCCAGTCAATACGGCTATCGTGATACCAAACCTTTGGCGCGTTTGATTGCCGATTACGCTGCCTTTGTGGTGCGTGCCGATTCGCCTTACAAAGACATTAACGAGTTAATGGAAGCCTTGAAGAAAAACCCCAAAGCGGTGAAAATTGGTGGTACTTCTGCGGTGGGTTCTATGGATCATGTGCAGTTCTTAATCATTGCCAAAGCCGCAGGCGTTGAAAATATCGACAAAATTGACTATGTACCATTCGATGATGACGGCGTGGCTCAATTATTGGGCGGTCATATCGACTTGTTCTCCACAGGTTTATCCGATGTGAAAGGTTTGGTTGAAAGTGGCGATGTTCGCGTTTTGGCTCAAACTGCGGATAAACGCATCGGCGAAGGCAAAATGGGCGAAATTCCCACGGCAATGGAAAGCGGCATTAACGCTACATTCATTAACTGGCGTGGTTTGTTCGGCACACCCGAAATGCCTGATTATGCGGTGCAATACTGGCGTGATGCTCTGAAAAAACTGCAAGACACACCTGAATGGAAGCAAGTTTGCGAAGAAAAAGGTTGGGATAATATCTACCTTGACGCACCTGAATTTGAAGCATTCTTGGAAAAAACCGAAGGCGAATACATCGTAGTGATGAAAGCCATCGGTATGCTGAAAAAATAAATCTTATTTAATCTAAATCAAAAAGCCTGCAAATATTTGTTTGTAGGCTTTTTTATTGTTTCAGGCTGCCTGAAATGAATAATGGGAAACTTCTAAAAATTATTCATCTCTTGAACTTCCCATACAATAAAAGCCCCCTGTTGCTTATCATTGCATTTATAAGGTACAATCCCGAATGAGTTTTGCCCTGTTTGGGGTGTGTGCTCGTCAATTCACTTCAAAATCAAAGATGTATGGAGTTTTAATATGTCGCTTTCTGTGATTTCGTCTTTGCTTTTAACCATTGTTGGTATTCTGTATGCGGTTGCCACTTTTTTACTGCCCGAAGCGGCGTTAGGCAGAGCCAACGAGCCTAAAATTTTTCCCGCAATCTTGGCGTTTTGTTTAATTGTCAGCGGTACGGCTTTGTTTATCAAAGAGTTGCTTGCATGGCGACGCGAAAAACAACAAAACGCCGACAGTGGCGGCATTTCCAAACAATACGCCATTCAAATGGCACTCACCATTGCCAACGGCGTGCTTTATACGCTGATGTTCGACAAAATCGGTTATGTTTTTTCAACTACCCTATTTTTAATTTTGCAATTTGTCATTTTCGGCGGCGTGAAAAATTTAAAATATGGCATTATTGTGTCGATTGTCTTTTCTGTCGCTATTTATTTGATTTTGAATAATTTATTAGGAATTATTTTACCGCGTTCGGCATTAGGTTTTATGTAAGAACATGCTTTCAGGCAGCCTTACAATGCACTTGTTTTCATCTAATCAAAGGCTTGGATTATGGAAAGTTTGCAACAGTTAATGCAAGGTTTTGGCACAGCCATGCAACCGATGAATCTTTTTTGGGTAACATTAGGCGGCGTGTTAGGCACGATTGTCGGTATGTTACCTGGTTTAGGTCCTGCCGCAGGCGTGGTAATTTTGCTGCCACTGACCTTTACCATGGGACCCATTCCTGCCTTAATTACTATGGCAGGCGTGTATTATGGTGCGATGTATGGCGGTTCGCGTTCGTCCATTTTAATTAACACACCAGGCGATGGAGCGGCGATTGCCGCCATGTGGGACGGCTATCCTATGGCACAACAAGGCAGAGCCGAAGCCGCTTTGGCAATTTCCGCGATTGCTTCATTTTTCGGCGGTCTTATTGCCACTGTATTTATGATATTTCTATCTTTGCCGATTTCCCGCTTTGCCTTGAAATTTGGTCCTGCGGAATATTTCTTACTGTTTGTATTTGCCTTAACCGCCACAGCAGTGATGGAAAAACAACGGCTTAAAGGCTTTATTATGATGATTGTCGGCTTGATGATTAGCACCATCGGGCTGGATCCACAATCGGGCGTACAACGATTTACCTTTAACCTGCTTTCACTGCAAGGCGGGGTTGATTTCTTGGTCGTGATTTTAGCCATTTATGCGTTTGGTGAAGTGCTACGCAGTTTTGAAAATATCGGCGAAGGCAAGAAACAAATTCAAAAGAAATTCGGCAAAATTTGGATTTCCAAAGAAGACTGGAAATTAAGCCGTGGAGCGATTTTCCGAAGCGGACCATTAGGCTTTATTATCGGCGTTTTGCCAGGTGCAGGCGGCACGATTGCCAGTATTATGGCGTATAACACGCAAAAATCACTTTCCAAGCAGCCTGAACAATTTGGCAAAGGTGCGATTGACGGCGTGGCTGCCCCCGAATCCGCCAACAACGCCGCATCAGTCGGAGCGATGATACCCATGCTCACTTTGGGCGTACCAGGTTCAGGCACCACTGCGGTGATGATAGGTGCATTAACCATTTTAGGTTTGCAACCTGGTCCCATGTTATTTACCACACAATCCACAATCGTGTGGGGGCTGATTGCCAGTATGATAGTCGGCAATGTGATTTTGGCGTTTATCAACATTCCTTTGGCAGGCGTTTTGGTGCGTGTGTTAGCCGTGCCGCCGAAAATCTTGTATCCGATTGTGTTGGCATTTTCCTTTTTGGGGGTTTATACCATTACTTCGGTAACCAGCGATTTTTATTTATTGCTGATTTTTGGCATTATCGGCTATTTACTGTCGCGAGCCAAATTCCCGCTAACCCCACTTGTTTTGGCATGTATTGTTGGCACAGGCATGGAACAATATTTCCGCCGAGCCTACAAACTGCATGACGGCGACTTAACCATTTTCATCTCATCGCCCTTGTGCTGGACATTTATTGGCTTAACCGTGTTTGTTGTGGTGTTGCCGTTTATCAGAAATCAATTCAGAAACATGCGAGCTAAAAAACAAACCGCTGAATAATAAAACCAAAAGCCCAAATCGTGTTTGATTTGGGCTTTTTATTGCGAAAATATTTTTCAGGCAGCCTGAAACTTACCCCCACTGTCGTTTAAACTCGTCCATTAGTCTGCGGTTGCGTTTTGTGGGTCTGCCGCGTTCGGTAAATTCGCCTACCATTTGAGCGGCTTTATTCAGTTGCATGATTTCTTCACGCCGTTTTATTGTGGCTTCGTCTTCGGCATACAACAGCCGTGCTTCCACCGCAGGGCGGCGTTGCATATTTAAGCCTTTTACGGTTAGGCGATAGGGCAGGCTATTCAGTTGCAAATCAACCACATCGCCCGCAACAATCACTTTGCTGTTTTTAACCTTGTCGCCATTGACTTTAACGCGTCCTAACTCAATGTGCTTTTGTGCTAACGCACGCGTTTTAAAAAACCGTGCCGCCCACAGCCATTTGTCTAAACGCATTTCACTTGGGGGAGTTGCCATTTTTATCTATTCATTGTGGGGTTTGTTGAATGTTGTTTCAGGCAGCCTGAAAACATACATAGCCGAATTATTTTATTCTACGGCATTTTTGTATTTTTTCAGGCTGCCTGAAATATATTGAAATGCTACACACATTACCAGTAACGAATTTGTCCGTCAAAAGTGTCGCACGCTCTGGGGTCGCCTGATTGTAAGCCCTTTTTGAACCACGCCAAGCGTTGTGCCGATGAGCCGTGCGTAAATGCGTCTGGTATCACTCTGCCTTGCGATTGTTGTTGCAAGCGGTCATCGCCTACGGCTTGGGCAGCGTTAAAAGCTTTTTCCACATCACCCGCTTCTAACAAGCCTTGACCTTGCACATCATGTGCCCATACGCCTGCAAAGCAGTCGGCTTGCAATTCAACCAAAACCGAAATTTTATTTGCCGAAACTTGGTCGGTTTGCCGTTGTGCGGCTTGGGTTTTGCTACTAATGCCTAACAGATTCTGCACATGGTGTCCGACTTCGTGGGCAATCACATACGCCCAAGCAAATTCGCCGTCTGCTTTCAGTTGCGTTTTCATATCGTTATAAAACGAAAAGTCCAAATAAACGCGTTGGTCGGCAGGGCAGTAGAAAGGTCCCATTGCCGCTTGTCCCAAGCCACAGCCTGTGTTATCACGGTCGCGATAGGCAACCATAACAGGCTGAATATAATTTTTGCCTGATTGAGCAAACAATCTGCCCCAAGTGTTTTCGGTTTCTGCCAACACGGTTTGCGAAAACTCACGCAAGCGTTCTTCTTGGGCGGATTCTTGCACTGGCTGATTGCTCACCACAGTATTGCCGCCTTCTAACAAGGGGGCAACACCTGATAAATCCACACCAAAATACGCACCCACTAACAGCAAAATAATGCCGATAATGCCGCCGCCCATTTTTTTGGACATACCGCCACGATGATCTTCAAAATTCGTGCTTTTTCTGCGACCTTCCCATTTCATAATGGTTTTTCCTTATACAATGATAATAAGTTTGTGTTTATACACCATTTTCAGGCTGCCTGAAAGGGTTTAAATTAGGAGATTGCCACGATTTGCCTATCAGCAAATCTCGCAATGACATATCCGTAAATGGCATAGCCATTAACGGCTATGGTCATTTTCAGGCTGGCTGAAAAGACTATATTATCACTTTATGGTTGAAAAATTTATTCATTTTCAAATGTAATATAACCATTTCTATCATAACGAAAAACCCAGCCAGTTTCTGTATGAATGGCTCGTTGTAATTCTTTTCGCATTTGGGCATAAGTGCCGTCTGTATCGTTTTCAGGCAGCCTGAAAGCAGGGAATGCAAATGGTCGTCCATATTTTTCTGATGACCGAGAACGACCTGTATAAAAATAAACTTTGTGTTTTTTACGATTGACGATAAAAGGCATTGTCTCATATCTCAAAAATTTCCGAAGAAACAATACAATGAACATAAGTAATATCCAAACAATCAATATTGACGGTTCAATAAATCCTTTTTCACAATATCCATACCAAAGAGATAAACTGCCTATCACACCAAATGTTAATCCTAATATCCAACTGGTTGCATGTACATAGAATTTTGTATTAGGTTCAATCACTTTCCATTTAATCACTTCTTGACCTGAAAACCATTCTCTCGAAACTCTTTCTAATGTTTCAATGGCTTCTTTATTTTTTTCTGGAAATTTTTCGGGTAAATATTGTGAATATTGATTATTCATTTTCTATTCCTGCACACATTTAAGGTAGCCTGAAAATATTTACAACTCTTCTTCATTATCTGTCAAAACAGATATATTTTGTTTATTGATTAAGCCGATACCCTGATAAGCATTCAGTGGTGTAACTACTTTTTTGCCTGTTTTTTGTTCTAATTCAAGGCGAGCATTTTTGGCAATGCTTGCACCATCAACGGCGTTTTGAATATGGTCGCCAAAATTTTGCGGATTGCTGGTTTGTGAAATTTCTTTGGTTGAAAGTTCGGCTAACATATTCAAAACCAACTCTTTATTAGTCATATTATCGCGTAAGTTTTCTTTTTTTAATCCTTTGAATTGCTTATATTCTTTGGTAGTTTTACCTGCCCAAGTTTTATAAATAATGTCGGTTAATGTGGCAAACTGCACACCTTCTTTTAAGCCGTGTCGTTTCCATTCATCGGTTAAATCTTTGCGAATTTCAATCGACTTTAAGCGTTGATTTATCCAACTATCTGAATATCCTAGATTTTTATAATCCTGCATGGCACGGTTAATGGTTAATTCAGGGTCTTCAATTTCATCAAGGCGTTCTTTGGCAACTTGTGCAATCCACAACTTAAATGGCTCGGCTTTGGGGGACGGAATGGATTGAATTAAACGGAAAAGTTGCTGTCTTGTCATGCAGTCGGTTTTGTACATTTTCCCGTCTGCACCAGGCATTTTCAGTTGGCTACAAATTGTAGCCAACTGACGATTACTTTCTGATTTTAATCGATTTTTTAGAACGCTCCAGTATTTTCTTGGATTTGTGCTATCGGTCAAAACCGCAATCACATCAATGACGGAAAAATACCACTCTTCTTTATCTGTATCCCACAGCGTTCGTACTTTTCGCTCTTCAAATAGTTTAATTTGCGTATTTTTTGTCATATCAATTATCTCTGATAATATATATTTTCAGGCTGCCTGAAAATATCCATTCGCTTTTCAATCAATCAGATTGCCATGACTTAAACTTTGTTCAATTCTTGCAATGACAGTAGGGGTTTTCAGGCTGCCTGAAACTTAAATCAACCGCCTTTTACTCGTTTAATCTCTGCCCCCACATTGCCTAATTTAGTTTCAATATGCTCATAGCCCCTGTCCAAGTGGTAGATTCTATCGACTATGGTTGTGCCGTCTGCAACCAAGCCTGCAATTACCAAACTGGCGGACGCACGCAAGTCGGTTGCCATGACTTTTGCCCCTGATAATTTGCTCACCCCTTTGACTGTGGCGGTTTTGCCGTTAAACATAATGTCCGCACCCATGCGATTGAGTTCGGGAATGTGCATAAAACGGTTTTCAAAAATATTTTCGGTAATGGTTGAAGCCCCGTTGGCAATGCAGTTCATCGCCATAAACTGGGCTTGCATATCGGTTGGAAACGCAGGGTAGGGGGCGGTGTGAATATTCACCGCGTTAGGGCGGTGCTGCATATCGGCGGCAATCCAGTCTTTGCCACATTCGATGACCATACCTGCTTCGGTGAGTTTGTCTAACACTGCGTCCATAGTGTGTGGAGCGGCGTTTTTTAGCAATAATTGCCCGCGTGTCATCGCTAATGCACACAAAAAAGTGCCTGCTTCAATGCGGTCGGCAATAATCGCGTGCCGTGTGCCGTGCAATTTTTCTTTACCTTTAATGCGTAAAGTGGGCGTACCTAAACCAGTGATTTCTGCCCCCATTTTAATCAAACATTCGCCCAAATCGCTTACTTCGGGTTCCATAGCGGCGTTTTCTAACACGGTTTCACCGTCTGCCAAAGCCGCCGCCATCATCAAGTTTTCCGTGCCTGTAACGGTTACTGCGTCCATGACAAAACGGCAACCTTTTAAGCGGTCTGCTTTGGCTTTAATATAGCCGTGTTCAATACAAATGTCTGCCCCCATAGCCTGCAAGCCTTTAATATGCAAATCCACAGGACGAGAGCCGATGGCACAGCCGCCTGGTAGGCTGACTTGTGCTTGACCAAATCGTGCCAACATCGGACCCAACACCAAAATAGACGCACGCATGGTTTTGACCAAATCGTATTTAGCACGGAAGTCGTTGATTTCTTTGCAACAAATATCAATTTGCGACACGCCGTCCTGTTCAATTTTTGCCCCCATATCGGCAAGCAGGCGGCAAGTGGTTGCCACATCTCGCAACATCGGCACATTCGATAAATGCAGGGTTTCATCGCTTAAAAGGGCGGCACACATAATCGGCAAAGCCGCATTCTTCGCCCCAGAAATCACCATTTCGCCTTTCAAAGGGCGATCGCTACCGATAATATGAAGTTGTTCCATAATGGTTTATCTCCTTAAAAATATTTTCAGGCTGCCTGAAAATAGGCGTTCTTTATTATGCAATAAAAACTTTTCTGTATCTTTATGTTTTTTTCTATTGATATGTATCCATATAACACGGTATCGCATATCTAATAAAGCAGCAGGAAACATCCCTAAACAGCCAATGATTATCGGCATAAAAATATTTTGATTAGTATAAAAATTTTTGAAAAAAACGAATATTTCTAAAATGGGCATTTTTACAATGATACATTCAATAAATACAAAAAAAGTCATCAAACAAAATAATGATAAAAATACCAAACAATATTTAATTCCAGTTTTCATAATATTTTGAAAAGTATATTCACTTTTAAGGGCAGGTAAATCTATTCTATATGTTATTCTTTTTTGACCTTTTTGCCATTCTTTTTGCACTTGATTTAATATTGCCTTTGCCACTGTGGAGCGTTCGGCAACATATTGATTGTGTTGTGTTTGCATTTTTCTTGTTTAATAAAAAAGTTAATTAACTATTTCAGGTAGCCTATCTTTAAAAACGAACGCAATACAAAATGATTTCAGGTTGCCTGAAAGTATTTTGCGATATGCCGTTGCATTGACTTACACTACCCTGAAAGCATTTTTAACTTCGCCTTATGGCTTATTTAAAAATGCTTTCAGGAGATTGCCACGCCGTGCGTTCGGCACGGCTCGCAATGACGAATTCCCCACACGGGAAGTGTTTTCAGGCAGCCTGAAAATTAAATTATCCCCTAAACCGTTCTTCCAAAATCGCCACAGCGGGTAAGGCTTTGCCTTCTAAAAATTCCAAGAATGCACCGCCGCCTGTGCTGACATAATTGATTTTATCGGTTACGCCAAATTTAGCAACGGCAGCCAGTGTGTCGCCGCCGCCTGCGATTGAGAATGCGGTTGAGTTGGCAATCGAGTTGGACAAGGCTTTTGTGCCGCTTGCAAATTGTGCAAATTCAAACACACCCACAGGGCCGTTCCACACGATTGTGCCTGCGTTTTGCAAGATTTCATCTAATGCGGCGGCAGATTTCTCACCTATGTCCAAAATCATATCATCGTCCGACACTTCGCTGATTTTTTTAGCGACTGCTGTGGCGTTTTCGCTAAATTCGTTCGCCACAATCACATCGACAGGCAGCGGCACTTTTCCGCCTTTGGCTTCGATTTTGTCGATAATGCGGCGTGCGTCTGCCACTAAATCGTGTTCTGCCAACGATTTACCCACATTAAAGCCTTTGGCAGCCAAGAAAGTGTTGGCAATGCCGCCGCCGACAATTAAGCCATCAACTTTATCCGCTAATGTTTCCAAAACGGTGAGTTTGGTTGAAACCTTGCTGCCGCCCACAATCGCAATCATCGGGCGTTTGGGGTTTTCTAATGCACGAGCCAAAGCGTCCAATTCTTCGGCTAATAACAAACCTGCACACGCCACAGGTGCAAATTTTGCCACAGCGTGCGTTGAAGCTTGGGCTCGGTGAGCCGTACCAAAGGCATCGCACACAAAAATATCGCCCAAAGCGGCGTATTGTATGCCCAATTCATCAACATTTTTCTTCTCACCCTTGTTAATGCGAACATTTTGCAACATTGCCAATTCGCCAGCGGCAAGGGTAGGGCGTTGCGAAATATCGTTAATCACAGGCACGGTTTTGCCCAATAACTGACCGACATATTCGGCAATCGGCGTAATATCATCTTCGGGGTGAAATTCGCCTTCGGTGGGGCGACCCAAGTGCGTCATCGCAATCACCGCCGCACCGTTATTCAAACAGTATTCAATCGAAGGCAAGGAAGCCCGAATACGCGTATCGTCCGCAACCTTACCGTCTTTCATCGGTACATTCATATCCACACGGATTAACACCGTTTTGCCTGCGACATTTAAGTCAGTCAGTTTTTTGAAGTCCATTTTGCATCTTTCAAGATAAGTTAATCAAATTTCAGGCAGCCTGAAAAAGTTTCAGGCAGCCTGAACGGTTGTTTTTTTATTCCTTGTGTGTGGTCAATTTATTTAAAGAGATTGCGTAAGCAATCTCAAATCCGTGTGATATTTATTTTTGATATTGCCACACGAATTTGAAAAATCGAATAGTTTTCCTATTATTTTTATAGTCGTTACGACTATTTTATTTCAATATGCCATATAATCAAGCATGGTAACTTTAAGTTTTCCGTTTTCATATTGTGTGGTATAACCAATAATCCAGCCTTCTTCCATTGAACCACCAATAAAAGGAACTTGACACTGAACACCGTCAGTTTCAATCAAACTTTTATCAAAATCTCCTTTTTGGGCATTACAATACTCAACCCACTCTTTACCTTTTTTACAAAGTGGTTCAAATTCTTTTACAATGGCATCTTTAAGTTCTTGCAAAACCGTTGTATCACTGCATTTTGCTAAATTTTCAGATTTTTTATCGCAACCGCCGAGAAAAGCAGCACACAAAATTGCCAAAAACAGTAAAGAAAATTTTTTCATTTTAGGTAAAAAATGCAAAGTTAGTTACTATCTTACTTATATATTTTTCAGGCAGCCTGAAAATATCTATCCTATTGTTTATACAAAGGAATAGCCATCGGTTTCTTTTGTTTATCGTATAACGGAGCAACCCAAAAATACGCTCGATTGCCATTATTTTCCATACGACAAAAAGCAAACGCAATATTCACAATACATTGCGTAGGCATATTTTTTAATTGTTGAGCGATGTCGGCAGGAAAAAGTTGCTTATATTGTGCCACTTGTTGTTCCGTTGCGTCTTGCAAACGACAATCGCCCGAATAGCCACATACAGGCTTAAATTCCGTTTCATTCGATAATTTACCGTCCATTAACCACTGCCCATTTTGTTGCGTAAAGTGTATCGTGGTTGCCACTTCGCCCGTTTTCACATTTTTCAGCACAAAATAACCTTCATCTTGTGCGTCCAAAGCCCAAGCAGGTGTTACGCATAATAAAGAGAGTAGGGCAGTATATAACTTTTTCATTTTATTAACTTTTTAAGTTTTCAGGCAGCCTGAAAAAAACAATTCGTCATTCTGAAATAACAGAATGACGAAACATTATTCAGGCAGCCTTTTTCAACAACGGATACCCCAATTTTTCACGGCTTTCGACAAATTTTTGGGCAGCCTGTCGGCTTAATGCACGAATGCGACCAATATACGCCGCCCGTTCCGTAACCGAAATGGCACCGCGAGCGTCCAATAAATTAAAGGTATGCCCCGCTTTTAACACCAATTCATACGCAGGCAAAGCAAGCGTTGCGTCTTCCAATGCCAACAGCCGCTGTGCTTGGTTTTCAAAGTGATTAAACTGCCCTAACAACCAATCCGCGTCCGAATATTCAAAATTATACGCAGACTGCTCCACTTCATTTTGATGATACACATCGCCATAGGTTAAAAATCTGCCGTCAGGCGTTTTTGTCCAAAGCAAATCATAAACATTTTCAACGCCTTGCAAATACATTGCCAAGCGTTCAACGCCGTAAGTAATTTCACCCAAAACAGGAGAACAATCAATGCCGCCGACTTGCTGGAAATAGGTAAATTGCGTTACTTCCATACCGTCTAACCACACTTCCCAGCCCAAGCCCCACGCACCGAGTGTGGGATTTTCCCAATCGTCTTCCACAAATCGTACATCGTGTTCGGATAAATCAATGCTCAATTCTTTCAGGCTGCCTAAATACAAGTCCTGAATGTTGTCTGGTGCAGGTTTTAAGGCTACCTGAAACTGATAATAATGCTGCAAACGGTTGGGATTATCGCCATAGCGACCGTCTTTCGGACGGCGAGACGGCTGCACATAAGCCGCAAACCAAGGTTCAGGCCCTAACGCACGCAAACAAGTCGCAGGGTGCGAAGTACCTGCCCCCACTTCCATATCAAACGGCTGCAAAACCGCACAACCTTGTTTTGCCCAATAATTTTGTAACGAAAAGATAATTTCTTGAAAAGTCGGCATAGTCATTTTTTATCGCATATTGAAAAAATATAAAGGGTAAATTTTACAATATTCACGCCACGAATAAATGGGATTTTTAAAAAGTAGGGCATTTGGGCTGCCTGAAAATAAGAGCAAGTTGTGGGGTGGGGCTTCGACTCACCGTAACGGACGAAATGATTTCAGGCAGCCTGAAAAATCTTCTCTTTCAAATGCCATAAGCCCACCAACAATAAACCAACCGCAAAGCCCAATGCAATTGGCACAATAAAAGATGAGAGCAGGGTGGCGAAGTAGGGCGGTTGTAAATGTTTCAAATAATGGGCAAAATGGGCAAAGCCATTGTGCAGTAAAATGCCGCCGCCCACCATTAACATTGCCACCGTGCCTGCTACGGTGAGAAATCTCATAATATACGGCATTGCGGCAACGCAAATTTTGCCAATCGCCTGAAAAATGGCAACGCGTTTTTTCAATAACCACAAGCCCATATCGTCAATTTTGACAATAAACGCCACCACGCCATACACGCCAACTGTCATTAAAATCGCAATCAAAATCAGAGCCAAACTGCGTTCCAATAGGCTGCCTGAAATCACCCCCAAAGCAATCACAATAATTTCGGTTGATAGCACAAAATCGGTGCGAATTGCTCCTTTAATACGCTCTTTTTCATTAAATGCCACAGGTGTTTTTTCGGACACGGTGTGTGATTTTTTATGAAAAAAATCAAGTACTTTTTCGACACCTTCAAATGATAAATATGCTCCGCCAATCATCAAAAGCGGCATAATTAACCACGGGGCAACTGCCGACAACAATAACGCTAATGGCACCAAAATTGCCTTATTAACAAGCGAACCTAACGCCACTTTGAAGACAATCGGCAATTCGCGTTCTGCCGCCGAACCCGTAACTTGCTCGGCATTCACCGCCAAATCATCACCCAAAATACCTGCGGTTTTTTTGGCTGCCACTTTGGTCATTACTGCCACATCGTCCAAAGTGGTTGCAATATCGTCCATTAGCGTTAATAAAGATGCAAAAGCCATAATCGTTTTCGTGTGAAAAAAAAGCACTATTTTATATGAAATTTCAGGCTGCCTGAAAAACAAAATGCAATCAAAATAAAATCTACTGATAAATGACTCACAAACACCGCAAGATTTTGCGAGAATGAATTTTATATAAAGAGTTCAGGCTGCCTGAAAGTTTGTTTTATGAATACTCGTGATACAGAAAAAAGCAAAAGCCACGCAAAAGGGTAAATATAGCCTAAATACCCAAAAGCCAAAAATCGCATAACCCTGATAATCTGATAATATAAAATTTTACATAATACATATTATCGGAAACTCCTAAAACCGCTCCGACACTGTAAAGACATTCTTGTCCCAATCGTCTTTTTTAACGCCGTAAAATATGCTTTTTTAACTGTGTCATTTGGCTTG
>JAFWTP010000174.1 GCA_017518845.1 Neisseriaceae bacterium | reverse complement strand
TGCCTGAACAAATTTCAGGTTGCCTGAACAAATTTCAGGTTGCCTGAACAAATTTCAGGTTGCCTGAACAAATTTCAGGTTGCCTGAACAAATTTCAGGTTGCCTGAAACCCTGTGAATTTTACCCTTATCGGCAAATAAGGCAAATGTTTTTTTTCAATATTTTAACAAAATACAACGAATGGCATTTTGCGTTGTTTGTTGCGTCATTTGTGTTATGGATTTTTTGCTTAATTGTGCCGCAATTTGGGCAATTTGACTGATAATCGCAGGCGTATTTTCAGGCAGCATAAAGGGCGAATCGCTTTCCATGACCCAAGCGTTATCTGGTAATTGCGGTAAAACCGTACGCAAGCGGCTGTTTTGTTTTAATAAAACCACTCCAATGCCGATTTTAAATCCCAATTTAATCCAATCGTTTGCCTGTTGCAGGCTGCCTGAAAAGCCATGCACAAAACCGCCACAGTTAAATTTTTGTTTTTTAATCAAAGCAATACATTCATTATGGGCTTTAACGCAGTGAATTGCCACAGGGCGAGAAAACGCTT
Source organism: Neisseriaceae bacterium (assembly GCA_017518845.1). Taxonomy (GTDB): domain Bacteria; phylum Pseudomonadota; class Gammaproteobacteria; order Burkholderiales; family Neisseriaceae; genus RGIG9985. Next base: position 4,983 of record JAFWTP010000174.1, on the reverse strand, counting down.
GGACAATGGCTAATTGTTGTAAAAATAAGTCGATTTGTTGTTGTTTTTCGCACGCATTAGGCGAGTGATAAAAGTCCAAACCAATTTCACCCACTATGGCTTGTGGCAACGCTTTCAGGCAGGTGCAAAGTATATCTAACCAATCATTTGGCAAATTTTTTTGAAATAAAGGGTGAATGCCAAAAGCAGGAATCACTTGCGGATAACGCTTGGCTATTTCTTGATTTTTCTGCCAATCATCAAAAGAAGCAGAAACGCTAATCAACCGCCGCACACCACATTGCTCGGCATTTGCCAATATTTCAGGCAGCACAAAAGGGGGAAATTCAGTTAAATGGCAGTGGGTGTCTATCATTGTTAAATGGTATCTGCTCAATATTAAAAAACGCGTGTCATTGCGAGATTTTTTCGTAGAAAAAATCGTGGCAATCCAATAAATTGCGAAGCAATTTATCAACGCTGATAAGCGTTGTAACGACATTGCAAAAAATCTTTCAGGTTACCTAAATTTTATAAGAAACAGTGCATTACAACGCCTACGGCGTTGATTTAAGCCTGTCGGCTTAAACTGGATTGCCACGATTTGAACGAAAGTTCAAATCTCGCAATGACACTGACTTTTGTTTCAGGCAGCCTGAAACCTAAACCAACTGCTCACTCCAATGCAGTTTATGCCGCAGAGTGGCGAAGTATTTATAATCCGCAGGTTGCAGCATACGCACGCTGTTGCGGTAGCGGCGGATAATCACGCGGTCGAATTTTTGCAAATCGCAGAATGTTTGTCCGTCAAAATAAACCCGTGCGTTGCCGTGTGTTAAAAGCACTTCAATTTCGCCTGTGTCGGCAACCGCAATCGGGCGATTGTTCATCGACTGCGGGCAAATCGGCACCAGTGTGAATGCTCGCAAAGTGGGCTGTAAAATCGCACCGCCTGCCGCCAAAGAATAAGCGGTCGAACCTGTGGGCGTGGCAACAATCAAGCCATCACTGCGTTGGCGATAGACAAATTCTTTATCAATAAATACTTCAAATTCAATCATTTGCCCTGTGCCGCCACGATTGAACGCCGCGTCATTTAACGCCAAAGCGTGTTCGATTTCTTCTTCATCTCGCTCAACGGAAATTTCCAGCATAATGCGTTCTTCAACCGTGTATTTGCCCGTGAGCATGGCGGCAACTTGATGAACTGCGTCCGATGACGGCACTTGCGTTAAAAAGCCTAATGTGCCACGATGAACGCCGATTAACGGCACACGGTAAGGCGCCACTTTGCGGGCAATCGACAAAAGCGTTCCATCGCCGCCGATGGAAATGACCAAATCGCATTTTCTGCCCATTTTCTTTTTATCTAATAAATGGCATTGCGAAAAAATAGCCAAATGCGACAACTCGTCTTGCGTGGCTTCGTCCAAACTGACTTCAATACCATTTTCTAACAAAAACCCAGCCAAAGCCCCCACTAACTCCGCCAAATGCGGCGTTTGCGGACGAATAACAATGCCGATATGTTGAAATTGACTGTTGATTTTCATTGCAAAACTTTCATTTCAGGCTGCCTGAAAGGGTTTAGCCATACACCGCCAAAGCGTCATTGACAATAGCACTTAAACTTTTGTGTTTTTGTTGTGCTATTCTTGCGGCTTTTTCGTGCAGAACTGGGTCAATGCGTACGCTTAATTTGCCCGAATAATGCTTGCGTTTTGGGCTAATTCCTTTTTTCTCACACATAAGCAAATACTCATTTAATGAGATTTGTCCTTCTCTTTTTAATCCGTCAATATCGTTAGCGTAAAAATCTGCTCCGCCGTTTAAATTAAGAAATTCACCACGAAATTGCCCGATTTCTGCGTCATACGACACGGCGGCAGAGTATTCACCAAAAGACATAATGTTATTCATACAGTAACTCCATTTCTTTTGAGCCAGTCTCGAACAGCGGCAACCGCTCCTTTATCCGTATTTGGTGTGGGGTGTGGGCGATGAAAAACATACATTTCATCAAACAAAAACACAGCAACACGAGAACCTGCTCGTTCTTCAATTTCTGCACCTAATGACAGCAACAAGGCTTCAATATCGCTCCATTTTATATTACCGCTTATGGGGTGTGCAAACAAACTGCGTAAAGTTTTTATATGTTTATTTTTCATTGCAAAACTTTCGTTTTAATGTATTTTCAGGCTGCCTGAAACGCTTATTTTACTGTAATTCAAATATAATGCGACACAATTATCCACAAATTCACCGTTTTTTGTGCTAAATCACATTAAACTGTATCAAAAAATGGTAGTATTGCGTTTGTATTTTGAAAAACTGACTGCAAGGACGGCTTTTATGGACGGCAAAATTTTAGACAATGGGGCAATTAACGGCAATGACGGCAAACGCCTAATAACAGTAAAAACCTTTGCTTTTATCAGTATTGCTTTGCTTGCACTCTCAAATATTATCATTGATGTTGTTAGTTTTTCCAATTTTCTATTCATCGCATCTCTGGCTGTGTTTATTTGGGCTGCATATCTCATTAAAAAAATGGCACATTCAAACACCATTTTAATCAGTGCGGTTGTAACAGCAATTTGTCAGATTTTAGCGACAATCATTTTTATAGGCGAATACAATACACTGGCGATTATATTTCTTCTAATATACCTTGAATTTACAAGAAGATATTACAATGAATTAGCATTGCTAACTTCGCAATGGCTATTTAAACTTAATATTTATATCCGTGCTGCTTGGGCTTTGGCTTATATTTTTAATAATATTATTTTCGATACACAGACAGCAATACTCAATAGATGTATCGATTTTACAGCATCCACGAGCATAGCCGTAGTTATTATTGCGTGGATACAAACTCAAAAAATAGCCAAGAAAACGAATGTATAATTGATAAACAGTCGCAGAATTATGGTTTATTCTGCGACTGTTTGATTGAATAAAAACACACCGTTCAGGCTGCCTGAAAAAGCCAGTGTCATTGCGAGACGACAGTTAGCCGTTAGCGGTTTACCGCTTACGGATATGTCGCCCCGAGCCGTAAGGCGTGGGGGTCTCGAAGTCAAATCGTGGCAATCCAGTTAAAACCGCAGGTTTTAACAAACGCCGATAGGCGTTTTTAACGACATTGCAAAAAAACATTCAGGTTGCCTAAATTTGATAAGAAACAGCCGATAGGCGTTGATTACTTTTTGATATTAAAGTTGATTATTTCTTGATATTAAAAAAATTCCGCCCTATCGGGCTAATTTTTTGCATACAATAAATACAACTGTTATAGGGTGGGCATTCTTGCCCACCATTTGCCCGCAGGGCAAAATATTCTTAAAAAACAACAAGCAATCAACGCCTATCGGCGTTGTGGTGGGCAAGAATGCCCACCCTATAACATTCACATTTATTATATGTAAAAATAGGTTTTGCAAAGGTTTCAGGCTGCCTGAAAAATATTTTGTTTTTACAATTCAATATAATGCGGAATAATATCCACAAATTCGCCGTTATTCAAACGAAAGCCGTTTTTAATCACGCCTAACTGGGTAAAACCTAATTTTTGGTATAAACGCAAAGCGGTTTCATTGCTGGCGACCACTGCATTAAACTGCATTATTTTAAAGCCTAATTCACGGGCTTTTTGCAAAGAATGCTGCACTAATTTTTCGCCGATTTTCTGCCCACGATAACCGTTATCAACGGCGTATGACGCATTTGCAATATGAGCACAACGCCCGACATTATTCGGGTGCAGAATATACAAACCCACTACCTGCCCTTGCGGGTTTTTGCCCACGCCCGTAAAAGACTGTTCGCCAAAAAACGCCACCGCTTGATTTTCGGTTAAGGGCGTATCCTGCGGAAACGCCACACCGTCTGCCACAATCGCATTCCATAAAGCGGTGATTTGTGGTATATCATTTTGACAAAATTCTTGAATAATCAAAGACATATATTACTCCTGTTTGGAACGCACAATTTCAATACCCACTTGCCCCACTTTGGGCAAAATACCCTGTTTGGTGAGCCGCAAATGCACTTTTTCTACGGCATATTCTTGCAATATAAACCCTGCCAAATCTTCTGCCAACGCTTCAATTAAACACCGTTGCGTTTGCTTTGCCACAGCACGCAATTTTTCTACCAAATCAGCGTAATTGACGGCATATTGTAAATCGTCCGTTAAACCTGCTTGATTATCCGCCAAAGACAAATCCAAATCCAACAGAAGCGTCTGCGGATTAGTGCGTTCCCAATCATAAACGCCAATTACACTGTCAATTTGAATATTGCGTAAAAAAAGTGTATTCATTTGATTATCCTTTCAGGCAGCCTGAAAATTATTACCTATTAACTAATTTTTTTGCATTAGTAAATGATTGATAATAATTTTTAAATTTCTTAATTTCAGTTTCATCTGTAATATGTAAATCCATATTAACTCTTACACCCTTTGAAGTTAATCCCCAATGTTCCCAAATATAAGTATTACGCTCCAAATCAATATTAGAATATCTTGTTGCACGAACATAATGTTTGCCATCTTTTGTCGGTTTATCATAAATTATAGCCAAATTAGTTAATTGATTTTCATTAAAATCTCTGATATAAATATCTGGATTTTCTTTATCATAATGAAAATCAAATACAATTCTTTGATTTAAGTTAAAATTATCATAAACTAAAATATCTTTTTTATCATTTTTATATATATACATATTTTTTATATTATTTCTCTTATCAATATCATCGATAATATATATTTTTTCTTGTGGTTCATATACAATAAATGTTAAAAAATCTTTCATTTGTCTGTTAATCGATAAAGATTTTGTACAATCACTATCCAAAATAATAAATGGTTCTGTTCTTTTTTCATTATTAGCATAAAAATCTTGAACAGCACAATAATTTTCTGCTGTTTTTCCTAAAACAACACGATAATATTTTGCTTTATTTTGATTATTTGTTAATGAATAAATGGAT
>JAFWTP010000173.1 GCA_017518845.1 Neisseriaceae bacterium | reverse complement strand
CTGCCTGAAACTTACATTGTCCATAATTTAATTGTCATTAAAATCGCAATGGTAATATTCATACCGCCGAATAAGCGTTTTAGCCAAATGGCAGGTAGTTTGGTTTTGGCTTTTGAACCCAAAGGCACAAATAAGGCGGTGCAAATGGACAAAATTGCCAAACCTGGTAAATAAACAAAACCTATGGTATTTGGAATGGTGTTTGTAATATTTAATCCTGTGGAAAGGTAAGAAACCGCTCCTGCCACGGCGACAGGAAAGGTTAAAACGCCCGAAGTGCCAATCGCATAATGCGATGACAAGCCGCAATAGCGGAAAAACGGCACCATTAACGCGCCGCCGCCAATGCCTACCCAACTGGAAAACACGCCAATCGCACCGCCTACGCTTGCCACGCCTGCTTTGCCTACTGTGTGCGGTTTGGGGTCAGATAAAAACATTTTGACGGAAATAAAATATAAAAACAGCACAAAAATAATGCGTAAAACCTTTTCAGGCAGCCCTAATGTAAAAATCGAACCCACGACTACGCCGATAAATAAAAACGGTGCAAATTGTTTGCACACTTGCCAATCGACATTTTGCGATTTTTTTTGGGCAAACACATTCACCAAACCCGTTACTACCATCACCGCAAATGCCGTGCCGTTTGCGGTGTGCTGCAAATAGTCGGACTCGCCAAACTGTCCGTGAAATAAATACACCAAAGCGGAAACCACAACAATGCCGCCGCCAATGCCCAACAGCCCAGCAGCAAAACCCGAAAACGAACCTGCAAGAATTAACAATAATACGGTGAGTAAATTCATAGCGTTATTTGTGTGTAAAAGTGATTATTATAATGCAATTAGGTCAGTGAGCAGTGAGCAGTGATTATGTCAATCCTTGCGGATTGACGGATATGATTTTAAATAACACTTCGATTGTTTTTCAGGCTGCCTGAAAGCGTAATCGAAGCGTTATCTAAAACATATCCGTTTTGCCTGACAAGGCAAAACAAAAAACCTAATTGCTCATTTCTAATTGCTCATTGCTCATTGCTCATTATTCACTGTCTTTCGGCGGCACTGGGGCGAACCAGCCTACGATAAGCAGCAATAAGCCGACAATGATAAAGGAGATAATGCGTTCTATGCCGTTGGAGTTTGCCAGTTCAACCAAAAACAGTTTGCACACTACGGCGCCCATAAGCACGGCTCCAGCAATCCACAGTGGGCGGCGTGCTATGCGGTTGGCGATAAACATACAAGCAATGGCGGCGATTGCCCAGATAATCGACAGCGTGGCTTGTACGCCGAATGACGCTAATAAGGCGGCGGCGTTCCACTCAATGCCGTTGTAGTAGTGCCAAAACCGCATCACCGCACAACTTAATACCAGTAAGCCTGACAAGGCAATCGCGGCGTAAATATAACGGCTGATTTCGGCTTGATTTGCTTTGTCCCATGCGGTTTTGTTGTGCCATTGCCACAACTGCCACAATACGGCAATGCTGCCGATTTCTATGGTGTTGATAAGTGGAATATACGCACTTGCCACAGGACGAGCGAAGTTGGCAATAATCAGCCATAAAACGCTGTATAAGGCAAGTATCAGGCTGATTTGATTGCAATATAAGCGTTTGTATTCTTTGAGATATTCTGATTTATGCGTAAAGAATAACCACGCCGCAAACGGCACAATCAGGGTTTCTAATGGGCGTAAGCCGTTAAAATGGCTGTGGGCGGAGTATAAAAACAGTGTCCAAACAAAGAGATACGCCAAAGAAATGCCTGTGTGTATGGGCACATTTAAACCGCTGCTTTTTTGTCTTTCAGGCAGCCTGAAAAGCGTTGCGATGCTTAAACTTGTGGCAAATAATAACAACAAGCCGCCCCAAAGTTGTGTGTGATCGTGTTTCCACGCGGCAATCGCAAATACCCACACAAAAAAGGCGTTGGCTAATGCCAATAACACTGTGGTATATATGCCGATTATCCAGCGGCGATTGATGGCAAACAGCCATAAACTTAACCAAATCAATAAGATAGAAACGCTCCACGCATTTGCTATGGTGATTTCGCTTTTGTCTAATAACAGCCTTGCCAAATGGCGTATGGCAAAAATCAGCCCCAAACCCAATTCAATCAAGCCAATCGTGGCGTTGCCGTCAATTAAGGTGTCGGCGTTGTCATAAGCCTGCCGCCGCCAGTGGGCTTGTTGTAACAGATAAGCCGTGGCAATCCACGCGATTGCGGAGAGCGTAATAATAATATGTGCGTCTGTGTTGTTTTTACCAATGCAACTAATTGATAATAAAATAGAAATTAAACTAAATACACCAAACACCATTTGCGGTTTTTGCCATTGCAAGGCGGCAAACGCCACAGCCATAGCGGATAACACGGGTATGCAATACAGCGGGCTTAATGTCAATAAGGGCAGGGTGAGCGTGTTCATTAAAGTCAGCACCGCAATCGCCGACAGCGTGTTTTTCTCCCATTCGGCACTGTTGTCGCGGTGCTGTTTGTCCCACAGAAAATACATAGCCGCACCGCTTAACACCACAATCACCGCACCAATGATTGAGCCTTGCAAAATCGTAGGCACGCCGTCAGGATTGATATGCAGCGACTGAAATTGTTTTAACGCCGCCAGTGCAAACACCGCCAATGCCCCCAAACGCACATGCGGTTGTTTTTGCCGCAAACCAAAGCCATACACCAAAGCCGCTTCCAATGCCCACGCACTTGCCGTCCATTGTTGTTCTAATGCTAACGGTATGGCAATGGTGAAAAACAAGGCAGATAACACCATAAACGCTTGTTTTAACACAGCAAAATCTTTGTTTTGACGAGCATAATAGAAAGCCAAGCCGCCATATACGCCTGCCCACAAAAGGGCGGAATAAGCGGCGGCATTGTCCCAGTGTTTCACCATGGCATATTGCAAGCCGAATGTGGATAGTGCTGTGCCAAACAGCAGGGTGCTGTCCAATATTTTAATGTGCGAGCCATATGCCACAATGGTTTGCCAAATGCGTTCCAAACTGGCGTTATTCGGAATTTCCCGCAATTCGCCCGTGAGTGGTGTTTCTTCCAATGTGCGATAGGCGAAAAAACAGGCAACCAGCGTATAAAGCAACCAGTGATAAATTAAGAAAAATTCACAACTGGCAAATAAATTTGGCTGATATTCATTGCTCCATAAAAGGGCAATCCACAGCGTGCCAATCGCACCGATTAAATTTAATGACCGCCACGCTTTGAACCACGCAATCGTTGCCACGCCTGTGTTTAACACCGCCAAATAGGCAAACAGCGTAATATGCGAACCCGTGCCGTCCGAAGTTAAAATCGGTGCCGCCAAACCGCCGATGACAGCCACTTGTGCCAAAATTTTCGCGTCCTTAACAACCGCTCGCCACGCCATAAGTGCAACCGAAATCACCATCACCATCAAAGCGATATTATTCGGCAACAAATCGTGCAATTTCACCGCCGCCAAAGCAGTGAGATACATCACCCCAAAGCCAAAACCCTGCAAAATCAAGCCATAATCTCGCCGTTTGCTTTGCAAATGCTCCCCGCCCACAGCAGCAGCCACACCAGCGGCAAACACCGCCAAATAACGCACAGGCAAAGGCATCGCACCGCCCACATATCGCAGCAAAAACGCCAAACCCAAAAACAGCACAACCACGCCCGTTTTCAACAAAATATTACCGCCAGTCAGCCAGTCAATAAACGCATTGCTATCGGCATTTTGCGGCGGTGTCGGTTTTTTATGATATTGATTTTTTTCAATATTATTTTCAATCGGCATTTGCCGAGTGGCATATTCAGGCTGCCTGAAAGCGGTGTTTTGTTGATTTTGTGTCTCTTTTTCAGGCTGCCTGAAATGAGTTTCATTTGAAGCGGTAAAATGATTTTCTGTATGCAGTTCTTTTTCTAAATTATTTGAAATATCAATAGATTGTGTTGTTTCAGGCTGCCTGAAAGCAGTTTCGTTTTGGGCAATAATATGATTTTCTGTATGTTGTTGTTTTTCTAAATTATTTGAAATATCAATCGGTTGAGAATTTTCAGGCTGCCTGAAAAGATTTTCGTTTTGGGCAGTAATATGATTTTCTGTATGTTGTTGTTTTTCTAAATTATTTGAAATATCAATCGGTTGAGTGCTTTCAGGCTGCCTGAAAAGATTTTCGTTTTGGGCAGTAATATGATTTTTTGTATGCAGTTCTTTTTCTAAACTATTTGAAATATCAATCGGTTGAATAGTTTCAGGCTGCCTGAAAGCGGCTAATTGTACCAGCGAGCGATTTTCTTCAAACAAACGCACATTTTGCTGCTCCAAAACCGACAGCCGAGACCGCAAAGCATGCAATTCATGCTTTAACAATTTCATTTGTGCCTTAATTTCATCAATTTCATCTCGCTCAAACATTTTGTAACACCTTGTATTTGTAGTAAAAATGAAAAACAATTCAAACAAACCAAGTCGGTACTTTAAGCGATAACACACACAAAAAGCAAGTGTGTTTTTTTGAAATCAATAAGTTATCAATATTTATTCGCTAATATATTTTTCAGGCTGCCTGAATAATCCTTTGAATTATAGTAAAATCTCTCCTTTGTAAAAATATATCGAGCAATTCTTTGGGTTAATCTACGACAGACCCAAATAAAGGAAAATTGCGTTTATAACTTTTCAGGCAGCCTGAATATGCAATATATTTTTTTCATCGCTTTAATTTTGGAAATTTTGTCGATTGTTGTGGTTGCGTCCGCAATCGGCGGTTTGGCGTGCATTGCTTTAATGTTTTTGTTTTTTGCGATAGGCGTTCTGATGTTTCGCTATATCGGTTTTGCTACCGCTTTGTTTTCATTTAATATTTTTTATCAAGGCAGTTTGAAGTCGATGTATCAAGCCATGTATCCGATGCGTTATGCCTTTGCCGCAGGTTGTTTTATGTTGCCTGGTTTTTTCAGTGATTTAGTGGGTTTGCTTTTGCTTATTCCTTTTGGCGGTAGAGTGAAAAATCAGGAAAATCAACAATTTAATCCATTTGAAGATTTTTCGTTTGGTCATCAACAAAACACACAAGACGACAATATTATAGACGGCGAATTTAGCGAAGTAACGCCGAGAGACAACAATCACCCTAAATTGCCCAAAGAATAATTTCAGGCTGCCTGAAAAAGGTTTTTAATATGCAACGCTGTTTTTGGTGTAATATAAATAATCCCTTATATATCGCATACCACGATAAAGAATGGGGCGTGCCTGTTTGGTGAGTCAAAAAACTACCATACAGAATTAAATTTTTATTTCAGGCTGCCTGAAAAAGGTTTTTATTATGCAACGCTGTTTTTGGTGTAATATCAATAATCCTTTATATATCGAATACCACGATAAAGAATGGGGCGTGCCTAATTTTAATGACACTTATTTATGGGAAATGTTATTATTAGAAAGTTTTCAGGCAGGCTTATCGTGGGAATGTGTGTTAAATAAACGAAATCATTTTCGCTTGGCGTTTGATGATTTTAATGTGCATAGAATTGCTCTTTATGATAATAATAAAATAAAAGAATTGATGAGTAATCAAGGAATTATTCGTAATCAATTAAAAATAAAAGCCGCTATTAACAATGCTCAAATTTTTCAAAAGATACAAAAAGAATATGGCAGTTTTTACGCCTTTTTAAAAACAATGTTACCGCAAGAAATTATTTACGAAACAGGTAAAACACACAATCTATTTTCCGATACCATTTCCAAAGAATTAAAAAAACGCGGAATTAAATTTGTCGGCACAACCATTATTTATGCATATTTGCAAGCGGTAGGTTTTATTTATTCACATGAAAAAGATTGTTTTTTATTCAGGCATGTGCAAAGATGATTAAACCGCATGGGGCTTCAAAGTTGCCCACCCTACAATATTAAATTAAAGGAAAATCAAATGATTACACCCGAAAAACAAATCTCATCGCAACATATTTTTGCGGGACGAGTGGTGCAACTTTTTTTAGACGAAGTATCGTTGCCAAATGGCAAAACTGCCACGCGTGAAGTGGTGCGACACAAAGGTGCGGTTGCCGTTTTGGCGGCTACGCCTGACAATAAAATTGTGCTGGTTGAGCAGTTTCGCTATCCGTGTAACCGTGTGCTGTTGGAAATTCCAGCAGGAAAATTAGATATTGCAGGCGAAAACCCCGAACAATGTGCCTTGCGAGAACTCGCCGAAGAAACGCCATACACTTGCGAACGCGTTGATTTAATTTACACATTCTACACTTCCGCAGGTTTTTCAGACGAAAAATTGTATCTTTACCGAGCCAAAAACTTAAAACGCAACAGCACGCTTAAACCTGATGAAGATGAGTGGCTGGAATTGCGGGAGTTGAGCAAAGCCGAAGCACAAACAGCCTTGCAAAACGGCGAAATTGTTGATGTCAAAACCATTGTGGCAGTGCAGCACTGGTTGATAAATGGCTAATACTGTTTTGGCTTCACAGGTTCGCCTAAACTTCGGTTTGATGACTTCGTCATCTACTTTACAAACTTCGTTTGTAAAGGTTGATACTTCGTATCAACTAAACCTTGTTTTCAGGCTGAAACCTTTGCAAAACTTATTTTTACATATAATAAATGTGAATGTTATAGGGTGGGCATTCCTGCCCACCATTCGTCCGACAGGGCGAAATATTCATAAAAAACAATGAGTAATCAACGCCTATCGGCGTTGTTGGTGGGCAAGAATGCCCACCCTATAACAAACGCTTTTTTTATTTCAGATTGAGTTTTGCAAAGGTTTCAGGCAGCCTGAAAATTGTTTCTACATAAAAAACGCTTGTTTTTTCATCAAAACAAGCGTTGTTAATCTAAATCTATTTTGGTGCCGATGATTTTGCCTGTACGGGCATCGATTTTGATTTCGTATTCATGCCCCCTGCGGTCTTTGATTTCGACTTCGTAATAATTTGGACCGATATAGCGGCGTTTGTATTCCACTTCGCTCACCCGTCCTTTAACGCGGAATGCTTTATACACATAGTTTTGAGCAATGCGTATGGCTCGCTGATGTGTGATTTCGCAAGCGTCTGAACGGCATTCAGCGGCTGGACGGGCAGGGCGTGCCTTTTTTTTGTTTTTATCCGCCGCAAAAGTCGCCGTAGAAGTGATTAAAACCGTCATCAAAAGTAGAAAACGGAGCGTTTTTCCCATTTTTTCCCCAAATGTCTGTGAAAATACAACAAAATACAGTGCGTAAATTATCGCAATAAACTTAACGAAAACTTAATCAATCGCCTATATTGACAAAAGAAATCCTTGTAACACTTTCAATTATTTAATAAAAATTATCTTAAATTTATTTTCAGGCTGCCTGAAAATTGTTTCACTGTTGATGAACTGCCTGTTCAATTTTGGCTTGTGCGGTTTCGATTTTTTGTTCGCATTGCTGCATCATTTCTTCTACGGAACCAAAATCCCACGCTATCGGCGATTGTATGGAAAAGGTAACCGTGCCCGGATATTTTAAAAACGAATTTTTGGGCCAAAATAAGCCGCTATTGACTGCCACAGGCACCATGTTCATTTGCAAGGCTCGTGCCATGCGTGCCGCACCTAATTTGTATTTGCCTTTTTCACCTGGTTTAATGCGTGTGCCTTCGGGAAAAATGGTTATCCAAAAGCCTTTGTCTTTGCGTTTTTTGCCTTGTTCTAATATTTGTTTGGTGGCTTTGGCTGGTTTTTTGCGGTCAATGGCAATTGGGCTCATCAAGATTAAGCCTTGCCCGAATACGGGAATATAAAAAAGTTCTTTTTTTAATACAAACACTTGGCTTGGGAAAATGGCTTGCAACGCCAGCGTTTCATAGCCCGACTGGTGTTTGCAACAGACAATGGACGGCGTGTCAGGGATATTCTCCAAGCCTTCGATTTGGTATTTTAAGCCGATAACGCTTTTTAATAAGCCGACCACACCTTTTGCCCACACCGTTCCTATGCTGTGGCGAAGACGTGCAGGCAAAACCGCCGACAGAAGTAACAGCATAAAAAAGAATAGGGTGTGCAGG
>JAFWTP010000172.1 GCA_017518845.1 Neisseriaceae bacterium | reverse complement strand
CGCTACATTTTTGGAAATTGCCGGCTATACAGATTCAATGAAGGATAAAAATGCTGCATACGCGTTATCTTTGGACATGGCACAGCGCACCGGCGTATATTTTGCCCAACACAATGTTTCTACATCGCGCATGTTCATTGTTGGACGGGGGGCTGCACGCCCTATCGCCGCCCAGGACGATATCGGACGTTTAACAAACAGACGTGTTGAAATAAGAATAAGTCCCGCCAGATAAAAATACTTTGCCTTTTTATTAAAATATTGCTATATTGCAGTTAGTTAAATAAACCAAAAGGAAGAAAGTATGAAAAAAGAACAAAATCCAATTATAAAAAAATATACAAAAATGGGCATTATCGCAACAGCGGTGATTGTTGTTGCTTTATTGGGCGTGTGGTCTATATCACATTTCAGCCAAAACCACGACACAGCATCTGCGATAGAGGCTGTTTCAGACGATGCCGCAACAGCATCACAATTGCGCATCGCAGTTGTAAGCATGGATAAAATACAAACAAACGCAAAAGTTTTGGAAGATTTGCACAAACAACGTGCTGACTATGAAAAGAAATTGAAAGCAAAATTGGAAAAAGAACAAAAATCTATAGAAAAAGAAAAGGCAGATATTGAAAAATCTCAAGATGTTTTATCCCAAGAAGCCTTGCAACGTCGTGTTATTGATTATCAACGCCGCGTAAATGAATTTCAACGTCATTTATCTGACAGCGCACAATCAATCGAAGCGACTTACCAAGATGCATTACAGACGATACAAAAGAATCACCTTGATCCAGTTATCCAAGGTATAATTGCAAAGAAAAAATTGTCTTTGGTAATCGATGGACGCATGGCACGTATTGGTGAAAATGTTAAAGATTTAGATATCACAGACGAAGTTGTTGATGCATTGAACAAGAAAGTTTCGTCCGTCAAAATGGCAACACCAAAAGGTTTGTAAACAACAAATATTTTTATATAAAAAACACCGGCAAATGTCGGTGTTTTTTTATCCATTTTTTGTTTGCTTACAATTGCGCCTTGACTTCTTGGACTTCATAGCATTCGACACGATCACCTTCTTTAAGGTCATTATATTTGTCGAAACTCATTCCAAATTCGACACCATTGGAAACTTCATTTACTTCGTTCTTTTCACGGCGCAATTCGCCAATCTTGCCATCATAGATAACAACATTGTTGCGCAACAAGCGAACAAATGCAGACTTTTTTATTGTGCCCTCTGACATACGGCAACCAGCAACTTTTGTGCCCTTGCCCACAGTGAACAATGCAATAACATCGGCATATCCAATAAAGGTTTCACGCTTTTCAGGTGCTAATTTACCAGACAAAATTTCTTTGATTTCGTCAGTGATACGATAAACAACACTGTGATAACGAATATCAACACCATTATTGCGCGCCATATCACGAACCGCGCTGTCTGCACGAACATTAAATGCGATTATAACCGCGCCTGATGCAGTTGCCAACCGTATATCGCCTTCGGTAATTTGACCAACGCCCGCAGACAATAATTCTACGCCCGCCTTGTCAGAATTAAAACCACGCAACATGTCAGAAATTGCCTCAACAGAACCCTGCACATCAGCACGCAAAATAACCAGCAATGTCAACTTCTT
>JAFWTP010000171.1 GCA_017518845.1 Neisseriaceae bacterium | reverse complement strand
GCAGGCGGCGTTTTGTTTGGACCCATTTTGCTGTAAATCGGCATTAACAGGAAGAATGCAAAGTACACCACGGTTAAAATGCGTGCAATCGCGGTGCGAGCGGTGGTTGCAGGCAACGCACCCAAAATGCCCAAGCCGATAAAGGAGATGACAAACAAAATAACCATCACTTTGAAAATGCTACTGCGATAGCGGATTGATTTCACTTCGCCACGGTCTAACCAAGGTAAGAGAGCAATCAATACCACAGCCGCACCCATTGCGAGAACGCCCCACACTTGGGTATTCATAAATGAAGGCACAGCACGCAAGATTGCGTAGAATGGGGTGAAATACCAAACAGGTGCAATGTGCGCTGGTGTTTTCATCGGGTCAGCAGGGTCAAAGTTGGGGGCTTCCAAGAAGTAGCCACCGCCTTCGGGTGCGAAGAACAATACCGAGCAGAACACGATTAAGAATACCACCACGCCCAAAATGTCTTTTACGGTGTAGTAGGGGTGGAATGGAATCCCATCAACAGGCACGCCGTTTGCGTCTTCGTTGTCGTGAATTTCAATGCCGTCAGGGTTGTTAGAACCCACTTCGTGCAAGGCAATCAAGTGTGCCACGATTAAGCACAATAACACCAACGGAATGGCAATCACATGCAAGGAGAAGAAACGGTTTAAGGTTGCGTCTGACACATTAAAGTCGCCACGAATCCAAACCGACAAATCTGGGCCAATCACAGGGATTGCAGAGAACAAGTTAATAATCACTTGTGCCCCCCAGAACGACATTTGACCCCAAGGCAACAAATAGCCCATAAACGCTTCTGCCATTAAGCATAAGAAAATGAGCGAGCCGAAAATCCACACCAATTCACGCGGTTTTTTGAACGAGCCGTAAATCAAGCCGCGGAACATATGTAAATAAACCACGATAAAGAAGAATGACGCACCCGTGGAGTGCATATAGCGAATAAACCAACCGCCTGACACATCACGCATAATGTATTCCACAGACGCGAACGCCACAGGCAAGCCGTCTGCGTTCAGGTTGCCATCGGGTTTGAAGTTCATCACCAAGAAAATACCGCTGACGATTTGGATAACAAATACCAACAACGCCAGTGAACCGAAGTAATACCAAAAATTAAAGTTTTTGGGTGCATAATATTTGCTGACTTGTGATTCCCACAAGGCAATCAACGGAAAGCGTGCGTCAATCCAGTTGATGATTTTGCTTTTGGTTTGAGCAGGTTGTTTTCTCATTATTCAATACTCCCTTAACTATCCACGCCGACCAAAACCATAGTATCGCTTAAATACTTGTATGGCGGAATAACCAAATTGGTTGGTGCAGGCATTCCTTTGAATACACGACCTGCCAAATCAAATTTAGAACCATGACACGGACAATAAAAACCGCCTTTCCAATCCTTGCCCAAATCAGCAGGAGCAAGGTCTGGGCGATAGGTTGGCGAACAACCCAAGTGGGTACAAATGCCCACAGCCACCCACCATTCAGGTTTAATTGAACGGGTTGGATTAGCACAATATTCAGGCTGTTGCGGCACTTTGGATTCAGGGTCGCTCAAACTGCCATCAATTGTGGGCAAATCTTTGAGTTGCTGTTCGGTGCGATTTAACACCCAAACAGGTTTGCCTTGCCAAGCCACCGTAACTAACTGACCTGCTTCGATTTTGCTTAAATCGACTTCAACAGGAGCACCTGCTGCTTTGGCACGTTCAGACGGTTTCCAACTGGCAAGGAAAGGAGTTACAGCCGCAACCCCTAATGCTCCGCCAGCAGCACTTGTCGCCAAAGTCAGAAAGCGGCGACGGCTGTGATCGACTTCTTGTTTGCTCATTTATTTAATATCCTACGTTGAGTGATTCGATATTTGTTCCATAAAACAATCTATTTTAACCGATTTTTTAGTTAAAATTAAAGCGTGAAATGGTTAAAATATAAAAATTAAGCCAACTAATTTAATTTTAACAGCTATTTTATTCGTTATTTAGTGGAGCAAAATTATGTTTCAAACTACATCTTGCAACTTTTTAAATCAATATTTTCAAAAGCATAATCTATCTGACGATTTACAAACAATCTTGAATGTAATCGTCAGTGCCTGTGTAGATATTTCTGCCAAAGTTCGTTTAGGAGCCCTATCTGGTGTTTTGGGTGAGGCAGGTAGTGGCAATATTCAAGGTGAAAATCAGAAAAAACTCGATGTAATTGCTAATCAAATTTTAATTGATGCCTTACAAAAAACTCCTGCGGTAGCTGGTTTAGCTTCAGAAGAAGAAGATTCTTTTGTTGAGGCTAATGAAGATGGT
>JAFWTP010000170.1 GCA_017518845.1 Neisseriaceae bacterium | reverse complement strand
AATTTTTTTATGTACATGTTTTGATTCTCCAGTTAAATGTCCTTCATCGCACCAAGCATCTCCTGTTAAAACATATCCATCTGCACCTATTTTTTCTCCTTGTTTGATGCGTAATTTATCTCCAATTATTACTTCTGATAATGGCAATATTTGCCACTGTTCGTTACGCCAAACTTCTGTATTTTTTGGGGTTAATCCCATTAATAGTCCTATGCTATTTAAGCTTTGTCGTTTAACTCTTAATTCTAAATATTTTCCAAAAGAAACAAAGGCAATAACCATTACCGCTGCTTCAAAATAAATATGATGATAATTTCCCAATAACAACATATATACAGAATATGCCCAAATAGAACTTGTACCGATAACCACTAATACGTCCATATTTGCAGAATGATTTTTTATAGCAGCAAATGCTCCACGATAAAAATGTGCTCCCGATATAAATTGCACAATTGTTGCAATAATAAGTTGAATTGTGGGATTTATCATTAAATTATCACGATGCAATATCATTCCTACCATACTGATACTAAATGGAATAACCGCAATCCATGCAATTATCATTAAATATGGAAACGGAATTTTTTCCGGAGAGATTGAGGTAGAATTTTCGGTAATAAGTTTGGCTTTAAATCCAGTGTTTTCGATGTATGAAATAATTTCATCTTCCGATAGGTGTTCCTCGTCAAATGTAACATTGGCACGTTCTCCTGCAAAATTGACTTCAACGTGGCTAATTGTTTCTTTGCGTGATAACACTTTCTCGATACGTGTTGCACATGCTTGGCATGACATACCATCAATTGTTAAAGATATTGTTTTCATTGTGTGTTATTCCTTTTGATGTAGTGCAAGATTATAACGAGAATAATTATTGGGTAAACATGTAAAAACATAGATAATATTTATCAGCTTCTTAATACAAGTTAAAACACTGCCGGAAATACTCTAATCAGGTCTTTCCGGCAGTGTTCTTATAATAAAATCCTGCAAATATCGAGTGCACTGCACAATGTGTTTTATTGAAAAAACATTACAATGTCCCCTTTTTATAATCATCAAAAGGTAAAAATATAATGAATAACATTCAACCCACTCGTGTTAAGAACACACAATTCATCAACAAGATTATGTCAGCCCGTGACGCTGCCGCTTTGATTCCTAACGGTGCTATGGTTGGTTTCAGTGGCTTTGTGGGTTCAGGCTGCCCTTTGGTTGTGCCTGTGGAAATTGCCAATCGTGCCAAAGAGTTGCACGCCAAAGGTGAAGAATATCAAATTCGTGCTTTATCAGGGGCTTCCACCGATTTGAACTTGGACGGTGTTCTCGCCGAAGCCGATGCGGTATCGTTCCGAGCACCCTTTATTACCGACCGCACTATGCGTGGCAATATCAACACCAACAAAACGCAATATATGGATATTCACTTATCCACGCTCGCACAGCAAGTGGAAGCGGGTTTTTTTGGCAAGTTGGATTTTGCGGTGATTGAAATCATCGGCGTAACCGAAGACGGCAAACTGATTCCCTCGACTTCAATCGGCAATAATCAGGTGTGGCTAAATGTGGCTGATAAGGTGATTTTGGAAGTCAATCATTTTCAGCCTGAACAATTAGAAGGCGTGCATGATGTGGTAACGCTGGGCAAACCGCCGTATCGAGTGCCTTTGGAAATTAAAGATGTCCGCGATCGCATTGGCTCGCCGTATATGACGGTTGATCCTGATAAAGTGGTTGGCGTGGTGATTACCGAAACTTCCGACCGTGTGAATAAATTCACGCCTTTGGACGACATTTCCAAAGCAATTGGCGACAATGTGGTGCAATTTATCAAGCAAGAAGAAGCCGCAGGCAGACTGCCCAAAGATAAGTTGTTGCCTTTGCAATCAGGCATTGGCAATGTCGCCAACGCCGTGTTGTCAGGCTTAAAGCGTGCAGGTTATAAAGATTTGGTGTGCTATTCGGAAGTGATTCAAGACGGCTTGTTGGAATTATTGAAAGACGGTGTAGTGGAAATGGCATCTGCTGCCAGTCTGTCACTGACACCAGAAGCCAGTGCGGAATTTCGTGAAAATGTCGATTTTTACCGCGAACACATTGTGTTGCGTCCGCAAGAAATTTCTAACTCGCCCGAAGTCATTCGCCGTTTGGGCGTGATT
>JAFWTP010000169.1 GCA_017518845.1 Neisseriaceae bacterium | reverse complement strand
TTTCACCGTCCAAACGCACACGCACAAAGCCTTGCGTTTGCAAATCAACAAAAAAATCGACAAACTCGCCTTTGCGTTCTTTCACCGCAGGGGCAAGAATCATCATTTTACTGTTTTCAGGCTGCCTAAACACTTCATCAACCATTTGCGACACGGTTTGGGACGACAATTCTTCACCGTGTTCAGGACAAATCGGCGTACCAACGCGTGCAAACAACAGCCGCAAATAATCGTGAATTTCCGTTACCGTGCCAACCGTTGAACGCGGATTATGCCCTGACGCTTTCTGCTCAATCGCAATCGCAGGTGATAAGCCCGTAATTAAATCCACATCAGGCTTATCCATCATCTGCAAAAACTGACGAGCATAAGCCGACAGACTTTCTACATAACGCCGCTGCCCTTCCGCATATAGCGTATCAAACGCAAGCGAAGACTTGCCACTGCCCGATAAACCCGTAATCACCACAAGTTTTCGGCGTGGAATGTCCAAATCAATATTCTTCAAATTATGCGTTCTCGCACCGCGAATAGAAATGGTGTGAATGTCCGCCGCGTCCCCAAGTTTTGCTTTTGCCATAATATTTACTTTTTCAGGCAGCCTGAAAGTGAAAAAAAGAAAACCGATTATTGTATAACGAAATGGATTTGAAAATAAGGGGTTAAATAAAGAAAAACGGTTTATTTATCGGTTATAGTGTGGGCTTTCCTGCCCACCGCCAAGCCGCAGGCTTGGTTGTAGGGTGGGTTTTTAATCCACTGAAACGGACGAAATGTTTTAACTTCGCCTTATGGCTCGCCCACACTTCACCTTGATTGCTTCACAATCCTTTATTTGCTTGGCAAATAAAGATTTTGACTGCGTCAAGATGGTTCGTTTTGGCTTGTGCTTAAACTTCGTTTCAGGCTGCCTGAAAAGCATTATTGCACGCTTGCTTGTCCGTTCATTAGCAAGGGCAGAAGAAAATCTCGCAGGGCGGTTAGTTGGATATTTTCCATAGTTATCGTTTTTAATTTTTCACCGACAGATTGCGTTTTTTTGATAAACATTTGCAAAATTGATTTATCAGGTGCTACTGTTAATTGCTCTTTGAGAGTGTCGCTTGTTAATGAACCAAAAGTTGTTCCATTCCAATTGAAAGTATCAAAATATGATTTAAATGTTAGCATTGTGTACCAAGCAAACAATGGAGATTCGTGATGAATAGCCGCTAAACCACGACCGATACAACAATCATTCATTGCGATATTCATAGCACCGACAGGAGCTCTCACACTCATTAAAATATCCTGTGATTTTGCAAAACGAACTGGCTCGGTTGTAAATACTCTTATTGTGGGATATAACCTGCCAAAATCTGTTGAGCCTTGATAAAACTCTATACCATTTCCGTTTTCATTAAGAGAATGACCTTTTGGCGAACTGCCCATAGTAATAGTAAAAATATCTTCCAACTTTTTCACCGCCCAACCTTTTGGGATTTCGCGTTTTAGGGTTGGATTATAGACCATTTCGCCGCCGCTTGCTTGATAGGGCTTGCCGTTTTTGTCTGGAAAATCAAATTGCACAAACCAGTAGTTGTAAATTTCTTTCATCATTTTTTCTAAAACAGACGCAATCTTGTTGTTGGTCTCGATTTTGTCGTCAAGAGATGAGAGTATGGCAGCGATTTTTTGTTGGGTTGGAAGACAAATATCAGGAAATGCTATATTATTGATAGCGTGAATTGGTAATTGTGGTTGAGCACTTCCTGAACCATTTTTTTTAGTTTGATTTCTGAATAAATTAGAACGCAGAAAAGAATAAATAAAATAAGGATTATATTTATTTCCATTGCATCTAATTATT
>JAFWTP010000168.1 GCA_017518845.1 Neisseriaceae bacterium | reverse complement strand
GGTGGGCATTCTTGCCCACCAGCCGCCCGATAGGGCGGAATTTTCTTAAATATCAATAAATAATCAACGCCTGCGGCGTTGTGGTGGGCAAGAATGCCCACCCTATAACAAACGCTTTTTTTATTTTAAATTGAGTTTTGCAAAGGTTTCAGCCTGAAAGAATTATTTTCTATTGATAAGTTCTTTGGCATTCATAAAACTTTTGTAATTTCCTGTAAATCGATTTATTCCACTTTCTTTCATATCTTCAATATGTGATTCAAGTGCTGCTCTTGTACTATTTTCTTTTTCCACTCCCCAAAACTCCTTATCGCAAGTACGATTGATTAAGTCAATATTTGTATATCGTTCCGCATGTTTCATATAATGTTTATCTGCACCCTCATCAATAGGTTTATAATTAATTTCTGTCATTTCTGTTAGTTGTTGTTCATTAAAAGTATAAATCTTTATATCTGGATTTTCTTTATCTCTATAAAAATTAAAAACTAATCTTTGATTTGAATTAAAATTATCATTAACGATAAAATCTCTTTCACCATTTTCATAACCATAAACATTTCTTATATTATTTTGACGATCGAGATTGTCAATTACATATATTTTTTCATATGGTTCATAAATGATAAGCGTTAAAAAATCTTTATTTTTTCTATTATCTGATAAAGATAAAGTACAATTTTTATCCAAAATAATTTGTTGTTCTGTTCTTTTTTTACCATTGATATAAAAATCTTGAACAGCACAATAATTTTCAGCCGTTTTTCCTAAAACCACACGATAATATTGTGCTTTATTTTTATCATCAACCACAGAATAAATAGTTTTATTATTTTTATCTTTTGCTTTAATAAAATAATAAATCGTTTTACCATCTTTTTGAATAATTTTATTTTGAATATATTGCAGATTTTCGGCAATTTTATTTTGAATTTCTGCGTCCGTAGGAAAATCAGGAACAGGCGGTCTTTCAGGCAGTGGTTTGTTTGGATCGACTAATTTCATCGTTTTTTCCGCTCCCGCAATTTTCACTGCAAGATTGAATACATTTTTGGTTGTATTCTCTTTATGTTCTTTGGAACAAGCAAACTGTGTCAATAGTACTGTAATTAAAACAAATGTTTTTTTCATTATGAAACTCCTATGTCGATTATTTTTCAGGCAGCCTGAAAATTATCATCACCGCGTGGGCAACAAGTTGCCCGCCCTACTTCTCTCCCTACAACAAAACCTGCGGTTTTGCGGTGGACTGGGAAGCCCACCCTACGGCGTTTCTGTAAATCAATCGTTTTTCAGGCAGCCTGAAAAACCTACGCACCTACTTCTCCACACTCACCCCCAAGCCCGCAAACGACTGGCTATAATCCTTGCCCATTTGGGCAATCTCAAAAGCGATTTGGGCGGCAGTGTTGTGAAACATTGTGCGTATTTTTTCATCAATATTTTGCGGCTCGCCCTTGTCCATTGCCGTGCAAATTGCCGCATGGATAGGCAGTTGCCCCAATAGCGGCAAATCAAACTGCCGTGCTAATTCATTGCCGCCGTTTTTGCCGAATAAATACGCCACTTCGCCGCAACACGGGCAGATATAAAGCGACATATTTTCTACCACACCCAAAACAGGTATGGCGGTTTTGGCAAACATATCAACCGCACGGCGTGCGTCTGCCAGAGCCATTTCTTGCGGTGTGCTTACCACAATCGCCGCTGTCAAAGGAATTTTTTGCGTTAAAGTCAGTTGCACATCGCCTGTGCCAGGCGGTAAGTCAATCAGTAAATAATCCAAATTATCCCACGCCGTTTGAAAAAACATTTGTTGCAACGCCTGATTTATCAACGCCCCACGCCACACCAAAGAACGATTTTTCTCCATTAAAAAACCGATGGACATTAACTGAATATCGTGTTTCACAGGCGGCACAAATTGCTCTCCCTGTGGCGTAAGACGCGTTTCACTTACCCCAAACATAGTCGGCACGGAAGGACCATACAAATCCGCGTCCATAATGCCCACTTTTGCCCTCGCATTTGCCAACGCAAAAGCCAAATTCGCGGTAACCGTGCTTTTACCCACACCACCTTTACCGCTGGCAACGGCAATTACATTTTTAATTTTTGGGTGCGTTTGAATGCCGTGTTTGACCTTATGCGTGATAATTTGTTGATTAAAAATAACTTTTTTATCGCTTAACGCGGCAATTTGTGTGCTTAAATCATCGGCAAAACCGACAGGATACGGCAAATCAATGTGTATGCACTCATTCACAATCGCTATTTTAGCGTGCAATTCGTGTAAAGTTTTCAGGCTGCCCGAAACTTTCAGTCTGCCTATTTTTTGAATTAAATCAGTCATTTGTGTGTTTTCCTATATAAATAATATATTTTCAGGCTGCCTGAAAATTATTTTTCATTTTAAAATAAACAAACGGATTTGCTCACTTCTAACGAAGTTCGCTTTAATTGTTTGATATTTATAGAATATTGCGAGCATCGTTAGATGCGAACAAATCCGTTTGTCAAAACAAACAAGGCTGGCAGAATACTGTATTAAAATGCACTAGGCGCATTTCGGATCCCGGTGAACCAAT
>JAFWTP010000167.1 GCA_017518845.1 Neisseriaceae bacterium | reverse complement strand
GTTTATTCAACAATTAAAACAAGAACACCATTTGAGCGATGAAGAAATCAATGGGTTTAATCAAACTTTTCCTTTTGGCTCATCAAACAACTGGCGATTTACTCAAAACGGTTTGATTTTTATTTACAATCCGTATGAAATTGCCCCTTATGCTTATGGCAATATTGAACTTTTTTTAGATAAAGAATCATTAAAAGGCATTGTTAAAGATGAATATTTAACCGCAATAGAAAAATGGGTAGAAAATAATCAAACAAGGCAGCCTGAAACAAATAAAAATAAAGAAAATAATACAGAAAATGCCCCCGTTTATCAACAATTTGTACCGCCGCCACAAGAAAGAGAAGAGTTTTATCCAAGAAGTGATTTTTGAGTAATGCGGTTTCAGGCAGCCTGAAACAAAAGTTTAATCCTGTTTTCGTTCAAAACACGGTTACAACGCCTTGCGGCGTTTGTTTTGCCTGACAGCAAAACTGGATTGCCACAACTTGCCTGACGGCAAGTTTCGCAATGACACGGTTTTTAACATTTTGGATTTGATTAACGATTAAAACAATAGAAAGCAAAATATGAAAAAGTTTTTTACATTCATTATCTTATCTTTATTTTTATTTGTCCTGATTGCGGCAGGTGCGTCTTATTATTTACTCACCACGCCGCAAACTATGCCGCAAAATTATCGCTTAATCATTAATCAAGGCGATAACTGGCAGACGATTGCCAAACAATTAAAACAAGATAATCTTATTCAAAACGAAAAAGCCTTTGTATTATTTAGCCGTTATCACGGCGGTATGCTCAAAACAGGAACCTATCCTATTTCGGGTAGTTTATCTACTATGGATATGGTGCGTTATTTATCCACAGCCACACCCGAAAAAATAGCGGTGCGTCTGCCTGAGGGTTTTACGGTTCAACAAATGCGTGAAAGAATATATCTTTCAGGCAGCCTGAATAATAATGTGCAAAGTTTATCTGATAAAGAAATACTGCAATTATTAGACCCCAATACAGAATACGAAAGTTTAGAAGGACTTTTATTTCCTGATACTTATCTTTTTAATGGCACACCCAAAGAAACTGATGTATATCGCATTGCCTATAAAACAATGCAAAAACATTTAAATAATGCCTGGCAAAATCGCGATGAAAACCTGCCTTACAAATCGCCCTACGAATTATTGATTATGGCAAGCATTATTGAAAAAGAAACAGGACATAATAATGACCGTGCTTTGGTGTCTGCCGTATTTGCCAATCGCTTAAAACACAATATGCGTCTGCAAACTGACCCCACTGTGATTTACGGTATGGGCGAGAAATATCAGGGCAAAATCCACAAAGCCGATTTGCAAACCGACACGCCGTATAACACCTACACACGACACGGCTTACCGCCCACGCCGATTGCCGCACCGTCATTAGCGTCTTTGCACGCCGCCGCTCACCCCGCCGATGTGCCTTACCTTTATTTTGTCGCCAAATCAGACGGCTCGGGCGAAAGTCAGTTTAGCAACACTTTAAACGAACACAATAATGCAGTGCGAGAGCATATTTTGAAGAAAAAATAGTTTGTAAGGCAGTGAGCAGTTGTTATGTTTTACCTTTCAGGCAGCCTGAAAGTAAAAATATTCGTTAAACCGCAGGTTTGACATAATCACTGCTCACTATTTTTTAGCATTTTATGCCAAATATTCTTTCAAAACACATATAAAAAGCACAAAAATGCCGATTTTTATATAAATTTCTATTTTTATTACCACAAAAGCCATTAAATACTTGATTTTTTTTGTTTATCGGTTTAACCTTGACGACTTTCCTTTTTAAATATAGAGACAAATATTATGAATGCAATGATGAACACAGACGACACACGCATTAGAGAAATCAAAGAATTACTGCCGCCGATTGCCCATTTGTATGAACTGCCCATATCCGAAATGGCATCTGCCACTGTGCATAATGCCCGTTCGGAAGTGGCTGATATTATTCATCAAAATGATAATCGTTTGGCGGTAATTGTCGGTCCTTGCTCGATTCACGACCCAAAAGCGGCTTTGGAATATGCCGACTGCTTGCGTCCGTTAATCGACCAATACAAAAACGAATTGTTGATTATTATGCGGGTGTATTTTGAAAAACCCCGCACCACTGTGGGCTGGAAAGGTTTAATTAACGACCCGCATTTGAACGGCACGCACGACATTAACGCAGGCTTGCGTTTGGCTCGCCGTTTGTTGTTAGAAATCAATAACAAAGGCGTGCCTGCGGGAACGGAATTTTTGGATATGATTACGCCGCAATATTATGCCGACCTAATCAGTTGGGGGGCGATTGGGGCAAGAACCACCGAAAGCCAAGTGCATCGCGAGTTAGCGTCTGGTTTGTCCTGTCCTGTGGGTTTCAAAAACGGCACGGACGGCAACCTGAAAATTGCCATTGACGCAATCGGTGCGGCAACCAATCCACACCACTTTTTGTCGGTTACCAAAGCAGGTCATTCGGCGATTGTGGCAACAGACGGCAACCCCGATTGTCATATTATTTTGCGTGGCGGCAAAGAGCCTAATTATTCTGCGGACGATGTGGCAAACGCGGTGAGTGCTTTACAAAAAGCCAATATCGCAGGTCATCGCGTGATGATTGATTTAAGCCATGCTAACAGCAAAAAAGACTATCGCCGCCAGCCTGAAGTCGCCGAAAGCGTGGCATGCCAAATTGAAGCGGGCAACTGCGATATTATGGGCGTGATGATTGAAAGCCACTTGGTTGAAGGCAGACAAGACAAGCCAGAAACCTACGGTCAAAGCATTACAGACGCATGTATCGGCTGGGACAGCACCGAAAGCGTATTGGCTCGCTTGGCAGAAGCGGTAAAAAAACGCAATGGGTAAGTTGTAGGGTGGGTCTTCGACCCACCGTAACGGCGGAATATATTTTCAGGCTGCCTGAAAATAAAAACAGCGAAAGTTTTTGGGTTTTCGCTGTTTTGTTTTTTAAGGGTATTTTTAGAAATTCAAATTGACAACAAGCGTAGGGTGGGCAATTTATTGCCCACGCTGTTTTAATTTTCAGGCAGCCTGAACAAGTTTTGTTGTTATTTTTACCACAAAATATAAAAATATTCACAAAATCAATATATTAGCATGGGTAACAAGTTACCCATGCTACGCTTGCTAATATCCAATATCTTCATATTTACCTGTATATGAATATACAAATATAGGTTCATCATATGTAACAACTTCAAGAAGATGATTATCAAAAAATAATAAATATATTTTATATTCATCACGCAATGGATCAAATATACCACTGCTTTCTTCTTCCAGATATTGACCATATTCCTTTTTAGTTAAAACTTCAAAAAAGAAATAATCTTTATTTCCTATTCCTTTTTTATATATTTCAGAAGTTATTTTATCTTTCCAAGATTCTTCACTTATTTGATAATGTGGAACAATGCTGGGAAAAATAATATTGACCCTATTATTAGGTTCATCAGTACAAGTTGTTGCTTCTATTTGCAAACTATAATTGTCCATAAACAACTTGTTAAAATCAAACAACCTTTGCTGTGCTTGTTTCAATGGTCTAACTTCCATAATTAGTCTCCATATCTAATTTTGGTATAATTGTTTGGAGTGTTTTGAATTTCTATTGTTGGTTTTTCACTCCTACTACTTGGTCTTACATTAACACTACGACCGTCCGCCAATGTACCTGTAATTGTTCCATTATCCCTTTTTTGGATATTAGTTGGTTTCAGCGAATAAAAGTCATTCAAGGCATTATCAAAATTCCCTGCTTTTTCATATTGATTAGCCCTGCCACTTGTTTTATCAAGTTTTTTCGTATTTTTCAGAATATCATTAATTCCTGCATTTACAGCAGATTTTCTTAAAGCATTCGCTTCTGTTGCAGTGATTTCACTGGCTGCTTCAAGGTTGTCGATAGACCTTAAATCGCCAAGTGTAGCATTGCGTTTTAATACATCAGGCGATAAATCACCCAAGCGACCCCGTCCTTTGTTTGCAATACTACCCAATACATCATTGGCTAATCCACTACCTCCAACCGCAAGTTCCGCTTTATTAACATCTATGGGCGATTTGACTTCTGCATTATCCCAACTGCCGTCATCGGATTTTTCAGGTTGCCCATTT
>JAFWTP010000166.1 GCA_017518845.1 Neisseriaceae bacterium | reverse complement strand
TCAACACAATGCAGAAGAATTTGTTTTTCATTGTTTTATTCCTATTTTGTTTGTTTTTCAGGCAGCCTGAAACGGTTATTAACGGCGTGGTGGGCGTGGCGGCGGGGGGCGGTGATACACGCGTGGGCGATGATGATAATAAAACGGGTCATGCCAATGCCCCCACAGCCACAAATCGTGTTCGTAATAGTCTGCACGCCGCTCGGCGGCTTCTAATCGCCGTTGATTGATATAATTTTCCCACGCCAATTTATAGCAATTATAAAACAACGGCTGGTTAATCTTCTCTTTATATTGTTGATTTAATTCAGAAAACTGTTCGGCATTTGCGTCTTCACCTTGTTCTTTCAGACTGTCCATTTGCAACATTAAATCAGCCACTTGCGGTTCGCACTGCCGTGCTAAATCAATTTCCAACGCCCTTTGTGCCTTTTGCCGCTCCGCTTCTCGTCGAGCCTGCTCTTCGGGCGAAGTGGCACAGGCGGTCATCAACAAAATCGCCGATAAACATACGGTTATTTTTTTGAAGTGTGTCATTGTTTTTCCTTTCATTAAATGTAATTTTGTGTAGAAACTTTATTGAAAGTATTAAAGAGAATTATTTGATTATTTCATCAATATTGTCTTGAAAAACAAATTTTCTATGAAATTCAAGATACTTTTCTCGTCCTTCAGGATAAATACGCATTTTCTTTTGTGCATTAGGGTTAATACCCAATTTTTCCCAAGTATAAGGACTTAATCTTGTACCACAAATCAAGCAACCTTGATTAGTAAAGGTAATATATCCTTGATCAAATAACCAATCATAAGTTGGAGTGAGGGATAAACCATTTAAATAATCAAGTGCTTCTTTTTCATTATTCTCACTCATACAAACGGCATAAGGTTTAATATGACTGGCTCGTAATAATAATTCATCAGTAATCAAGGTAAATGGACATTGTGGCATATTCTCTAAAACTTTTTTACGATATTCTTGTTGTCCTTTTCTACCTGAACGCTTAATAATTTCTTTTTCAATATCAACAGGTTTTATTAAATCAAAATCACTTTTATTTGATAATAATTGTGGGTGTACAATAGAACGGAACTGATAATCTAAAAATATTCTAAAATAAAATAATGGTTCAGAATCACTTGTATTTTTAACAGGTTTAATCTTTAAAATAGATAAATAACTAATTTTAGGCAAGACAATTTTTCGCCAAATATTCCAAATATCATCATTAGAACGAATATATCCCCTACGATAATTTTTGGCATTTTGTAAATGATCAGATACATCGTAAATAGAAAAGAAAATATTTCCTTTTTCTAAATTATCAATACTTTCTACATATTTTGCATAAAATTCAAAAATATCATTATGATAATTTTGTTCTTGTTTTTGATACTCCACCTTTGCATCTATTAAATATCGTTGTAAATTTTCTTTATTAAAAAAACAATTTTTTTGAATAATAGGATATTCTGCTCGTTTTCCGTTGATAGTTTTAGTAACGCCCCAATTATCATACTCAAAAAATGTTTTTAATCGCTCTCCATTTTTCCCTATATATTTACCAACATACTTACGAGCTTCACCATTGCCACTAAATATTGCCAACTTATTATTTGGATGAATAAAACTGTCTTCTGCTCGTAAGTTTTGAATACTGTCAATAATGTTGTATTCTACACCGTCAATGGTAATGATTTGATAATTTGACATATTATTCTCCATAAAGTGTAATATCTAATTGTTTTAGAATGGCGATTAAAACATCGACAACAATACTATTGCCTGCCTGACGATACATTTGTGTATCACTTACCACAATTTTAAAATCATCTCTAAATCCCATTAGTCGTAGGCATTCTCTTGGTGTTAATTTTCTAATTCTTCCTTGATTATGTGTTACATAATTATCTACCCCCGCACGGTGCATTTTGTGCATTGTTTGTAATAATGGGCGTGCAATGGATAAATCTGTTTCTGTACTGGTTTTGAAAGTTTTGGTTCCTCCTGCTAAAACATAATCCCTAACTTTTGAAGATAAGTAATATTTTTCTTCAACAGTATTAACATCAAATACAAATTCATCAAAATTACTTTCATTTTGTAATGGTTCAAAAACAAAATCGCCATGCCAATTAAATTGTTGATTTGCTTTTTGGCATAACATAATATCTCCATTTATTTGTGTATATCGTTTTTGTCTGTTTTTAGAACTGGTTACAAATTTAATACCTTTTTCTTTTAAAAAATATTTGCTATCTGTATAATCTTCTAAAAAATCTTGCATCGTGTGTTCTAATTTTATAGGTTGTGGAAATTCAAAACCATTTTTGGGTTTATTTTTAAATCCAATAACAAAAATTCGTTCCCTGTGTTGTGGAATACCATAATCTTTGCTATTTAAAACTTGTGAATACAAAGTATATCCTAAACTATTAAAAACATATTGTACAACTTGCCAAGTATTACCATTATCGTGATTTAATAAACCCCTAACATTTTCATAAATAAATAATTTAGGTTGCACTTCTGAAACTATTCTTGCAAAATCATAAAATAATGTACCACGAGTATCTTCTAATCCTAATCTTTTCCCAACCATAGAAAAAGATTGACAAGGACTACCGCCAACTAAAATATCTACTTGATTTTTATATGATTTAGCATTAAAAGTAGAAATATCATTATGCCAATCTTTTTCATCTAATTTATAATTTTCTAAATAACTTTTTTTAACAAAATTATCAATATCGTTGGCAAAAATAATTGTATGATTAAGATTTAATCTTTTAAATGCTTGTTCTATCGCACCGATACCGCTAAATACAGTAGCAAGACGAATATGAGCATTAGGATTTGAAAATGGCTGATTTTGCCAAGAATTGTTGGCAAAAGTAGAAAATAATTGCGGTTGATATTCTTGCATTTTTGCACACCCAACGAATAACGGTTTCATTTTATCATATTGACAACTTTGTATTAAGTATTTTTGTTTTTATGAATTGTATGGTTATTTGTTTAACTGAATGATAATAAAGAAATTTTTTAACAATACAAGGTGCATAAACGCTTTCAGTGAGCCTGAAATATTAAATTATAACCAATTCAAATACTTAATCGTTTCATGTTAAAAAAATTCAATTTTTTTAACATATCCATTTTTTCATGTTAAGAAAATGCGATTTTTTTAACATGAAGTATATTAGCACATTGATTTTATTTGTGTTTTATTTTTACGCTGCCTGAAAGAAAATATTTCAGGCAGCCTGAAACTTCAATCACCGATTTAACGCCTTATTACCAATATCACGCCGCATTTGCATGCCGTCAAATTTTATTTTTTCAGCCGCAACATAGGCGTTTTGGCGTGCGGTTGCAATGTCTTTACCCAATGCGGTTACGCATAAAACGCGTCCGCCGTTGGTAACGGTTTTGCCGTCTTTGTCTGCCACGCCTGCGTAAAACACTTTGGCACCAGTTTTTTCGGCTGCGTCAATGCCTGAAATTTCATCGCCTTTTTTCACATTTTCAGGGTAACCCGCTGCGGCTAAAACCACGCCAATGGCAGTTTCATCTTTCCATTTTGCACTAACGCTGTTCAGGCGTTCTTCAAGAGCCGCTTCAATCAATTCAGCAAAATCACTCGCTAATCGCATCATAATCGGTTGCGTTTCAGGGTCGCCAAAGCGGCAGTTAAATTCCACAGTATAAGGCGAGCCGTCAGGCGAAATCATCAAACCTGCGTATAAAAAGCCCACAAACGGATTGCCTTCTTTTGCCATACCACGAATAGTGGGCAGAATAATCTCGTCCATGGTGCGGCGTGCCACTTCGTCCGTTACCACAGGAGCAGGCGAATACGCTCCCATACCGCCTGTGTTCAAACCCTTGTCCCCATCTAACAAGCGTTTGTGGTCCTGACTGGTTGCCATCGGCAGCACATTCACGCCATCGCTCATCACAATGAAACTCGCTTCTTCGCCTTGCAAAAAGTCTTCAATCACCACTCTTGCCCCAGCGTTGCCCATTTTATTGTCTTTGAGCATCATATCAACCGCAGAATGTGCGTCCGCCATCGTTTCTGCCACAACCACGCCTTTGCCTGCGGCTAAACCGTCTGCTTTAATCACAATCGGTGCGGTTTTTTGATTCAGATATTCGTGCGCGTCATCAGCGTTGTTAAAAGTTTGATACGCCGCCGTAGGAATATTGTGGCGAGCCATAAACGCTTTGGCAAAATCTTTGGAACTTTCTAACTGTGCCGCTTGTTTTGTTGGACCAAAAACCTTCAAACCCGCTGCCTGAAAATCATTCACCACGCCTGCGGCTAACGGTGCTTCGGGGCCAACAACCGTGAAAGCAATATTTTCTTTTTGACAAAAATCGATTAAATCCGCGTGTTGCGTTAAGTGGATATTTTGAATTTTATCTTCTTTCGCCGTGCCAACATTGCCTGACGCAACAAACACTTGCGACACTTTATTCGATTGCGACAACTTCCACGCCAAAGCATGCTCCCGTCCGCCTGTGCCGATGACCAAAACTTTCATAATTATTTCCCTATATAAAAGGGGTTATTTTATCCTGTTTTGGGGTGTTGTCGGTAGTGAATAGATATTTTCAGGCTGCCTGAAAGCAGTTAGCAATGAGCAATTAGCAATGAGCAATGAGCAATTTAAGTGTTTCGTTTTGCCTATCGGCAAAACAGTTTGTTTTTAGATAACGCTTCGATAAAACTTTCAGGCTGCCTGAAACGAAGTAGGGCGAATGAAGTGAAGTTAAAAGCAAAATCGAAGCGTTATCTTAAAATAATCCGTTTTGTCGTAAGACAAAACGAAATAATTGCTCACTGCTCACTGCTAATTGCACAGCCTTTGCACTGCACAATGTATTTTGTCCAAAATCCCTTATAATATGCCCCTTTTACAACAAACATAATGGGAGTACATAATATGGATAATATCAAACCCACTCGTGTTCGGAACACACAATTCATCAACAAAATTATGTCTGCGGACGCTGCCGCCGCTTTAATTCCCCACAATGCCTTGGTTGGTTTCAGCGGTTTTGTGGGTTCTGGCTGCCCTTTGGTTGTGCCTGTGGAAATTGCCAAACACGCCAAAGAATTGCACGCCAAAGGTGAAGAGTACCAAATCAAAGCCTTATCAGGTGCTTCAACCGATATTAACTTGGACGGCGTTTTAGCCGAAGCCGATGCGGTGTCGTTCCGCTCGCCGTTTATTACCGACCGTAATATGCGTGCGAATATCAATACCAACAAAACGCAATATTTGGATATGCACTTATCCACTTTGGCGCAACAAGTGGAAGCGGGTTTTTTTGGCAAATTGGATTTTGCGGTGATTGAAATTATTGGCGTAACCGAAGACGGCAAACTCATTCCATCGACTTCAATCGGCAACAATCAGGTGTGGCTCAATGTGGCTGATAAGGTGATTTTGGAAGTCAATCATTTTCAACCTGAACAATTAGAAGGCGTGCATGATGTGGCAACGCTTGGCAAACCGCCGTATCGAGAGCCTTTGAATATTAAAGATGTTCGCGACCGCATTGGCACGCCCTATATGACGGTTGATCCTGATAAAGTCGTGGCTGTGGTGATTACCGAAACCACGGATCGCGTAAATAAATTTACCCCATTAGACGAGATTTCCAAAGCGATTGGCGACAATGTGGTGCAATTCATTAAACAAGAAGAAGCCGCAGGACGCTTGCCCAAAGATAAGTTATTGCCCTTGCAATCGGGCATTGGCAATGTGGCAAATGCGGTGTTGTCGGGCTTAAAACGGGCAGGTTATAAAGACTTGGTGTGCTATTCGGAAGTCATTCAAGACGGCTTGTTAGAATTATTGAAAGACGGCGTTGTGGAAATGGCTTCTGCCGCCAGTCTGTCGCTCACCCCCGAAGCAGGCGAAGAGTTCCGCAATAATGTGGATTTTTACCGCCAGCATATTGTGTTGCGTCCGCAAGAAATTTCTAACTCGCCCGAAGTCATTCGCCGCTTGGGCGTGATTGCCATGAACGGTATGTTGGAAGCGGATATTTACGGCAATGTTAATTCCACAAATGTGATGGGGACGCAAATGATGAACGGCATTGGCGGCTCGGGCGACTTTGCGAGAAACGGACATTTGTCGATTTTCTTAACCCCATCAACCGCCAAAGACGGGGCAATTTCGTCCATCGTGCCGTTTGTGTCGCACATTGACCACACCGAACACGACACCATGGTGATTGTTACCGAATACGGCTTTGCCGACTTGCGTGGCAAATCGCCCAAACAACGCGCGGCGGAAATGATTAAAATCGCTCACCCCGATTATCGAGAAATGCTGCAAGACTACTTCGACCGAGCCTGCTCACAACCCAAAGCAGGACAAACCCCACACATATTAAGCGAAGCCTTATCATGGCACGACCGCTTTAATAAAACGGGAACGATGAAGAAGTAAGCGTTTGGTTTGATTGAAGAAAAAACCTTTCAGGCTGCCTGAAAGGTTTTTTTTGTTTTAACTTCACGCACGACTCGCCCCACTTCGTTTCAGGCAGCCTGAAACGAAGTTCAACGAGCGAAAGCGAAGTTAAAAATATGTAATCTACTGAAATTATTTTGTTTTTTATTGCCACACGGATTGGAAACGGCTA
The DNA here is from genome assembly GCA_017518845.1 of Neisseriaceae bacterium. Lineage (GTDB taxonomy): Bacteria > Pseudomonadota > Gammaproteobacteria > Burkholderiales > Neisseriaceae > RGIG9985. The sequence goes on along the minus strand of JAFWTP010000166.1, from coordinate 418 downwards.
ACGCCGTTTCTTAATATTCTGTTTTTAAAAGAGATTGCGTTTAGCATAGCCAATCTGTGTGATATGTAAAAAATCTATGTTTTCAGGCAGCCTGAAAAAAACGGCTTATCTTATACAATAAGCCGTTTTTTTATGAATTTCAACTACTTACAAATCTACTTCATCAAACAATTCAATCGCAATTTCGCCATCGCACATTGCGGCGAGTTTGGGCAAAATGCCTGTGAAATGCGGCGTGGCACCGTGAAAATCTACGGCGGCTTGGTCTTTCCAGCATTCGATTACGGTAAAAAGGTTGGGGTTGTTGCGGCTGATATTCATGGTGTAAAACACATTACCTTGCTCCGCACGGGATTTTTCCACTAATTCACGGGCGGCGGCTTTGAAGTCTGCCACTTTATCGGCGGCAACGGGCATT
>JAFWTP010000165.1 GCA_017518845.1 Neisseriaceae bacterium | reverse complement strand
GTCGCCAAAACTCACTTGGTTGCCACGAGTAGCTAAACCTGTGTTGCGACCTTTGTGTAATTTACGGTATTTCAGTCGTTTAGGCTGCAGCATGACGACCTCCCTTTCTTTGTTTGCGTTCGGGTTTTTCTTCCGCAGGTTGGGCGACGGCTGCACCTAATACGGTTTCGCCTTTATAAACCCAAACTTTGATACCAATCACGCCATAAGTGGTTTGTGCTTCGCTGGTGGCGTAATCCACATCGGCACGCAAGGTGTGTAAAGGCACGCGTCCTTCACGATACCATTCACTGCGGGCAATATCAATGCCGTTCAAGCGACCAGATGACATAATCTTAATGCCTTTGGCACCTGCACGCATAGCGTTTTGCATCGCACGTTTCATTGCACGGCGGAATTGAATGCGTTTTTCCAACTGTTGTGCAATGTTGTCGGCAATGACTTGGGCATTGATGTCTGGCTTGCGGATTTCTTCAATATTGACATGCACAGGCACGCCCATTAAGTTTTGCAAGTCTTTTTTCAATACTTCAATGTCTTCGCCTTTTTTGCCAATCACCACACCTGGACGGGCAGTGTGAATGGTAATGCGCGCACTTTTTGCTGGGCGTTCAATCACCACTTTGCCGATTGAAGCGTTTGCCAAGCGTTTTTTCAGGTATTCGCGAACATCAATATCTTGTTTCAAAACGGCGGAAAATTCGCCACTTTTGGCATACCATTTGGACGACCAATTTTTATTGACTGCAAGGCGAAAACCTGTGGGGTTAATTTTTTGTCCCATGGTATTTCCTTTAATTTCCAACAGTCACATTGATGTGACAAGTTTGTTTTTCAATACGATTACCACGACCTTTCGCTCTGGCGCGAAAGCGTTTCAGGCTGCCTGCTTTATCCACAAACACGGTTACTACTTTGAGTTCGTCAATGTCTGCACCTTCGTTGTGTTCAGCGTTGGCAATGGCGGATTCCAACACTTTTTTCATCAAACCTGCACCTTTTTTAGGGCAGAATGTGAGAATGTTCAAAGCGTCTTCAATGTCTTTGCCACGGATTAAGTCAGCCACTAATCGTGCTTTTTGTGCCGAAATACGGGCATTTTTATGTTGTGCGATTGCTCTCATTTAATGCTCCTTATTTCTTGGCTTTCTTGTCAGCCAAATGGCCTTTGAAAGTACGGGTTAATGAAAACTCGCCTAATTTGTGTCCAACCATATTGTCGCTGATATATACAGGCACATGGGTGCGACCGTTATGCACCGCAATCGTTAAGCCGATAAAATCAGGCAGAATGGTCGAACGGCGAGACCAAGTTTTGATGGGGCGTTTGTCGTTGGTTGCACGAGCCGCATCAACTTTTTTCAGTAAATGAAGATCAACATACGGACCTTTTTTCAATGAACGAGCCATTTAATTATCCTTTATTTGAAAAACGGCGGCGAACAATCATATTGTCCGTGCGTTTGTTACGACGCGTACGATAACCTTTGGTTGGCGTACCCCATGGGCTAACAGGTTCGCGTGCTTCACCTGTGCGACCTTCACCACCACCGTGTGGGTGATCGACAGGGTTCATTACCACACCACGCACGGTTGGACGAATGCCTAACCAGCGTTTTGCGCCTGCTTTACCGATTTTTTTCAGGCTCTGTTCTTCATTGCCTACTTCACCGATGGTGGCACGGCAATCCACATGAATTTTGCGGATTTCGCCTGAACGCAAACGCAGTTGTGCGTAAATGCCTTCGCGTGCCAACAACATTGCCGAAGTACCTGCGGAGCGAGAAATTTGAGCTCCTTTACCAGGTTTCATTTCGATACAGTGAATGGTTGTACCCACAGGAATGTTGCGAATCGGCAAGGTGTTGCCCACTTTAATCGGAGCTTCGCTGCCTGAAACCACGGTATCACCTGCTTTAATGCCACGCGGTGCAATGATGTAACGGCGTTCGCCGTCTGCATAGCACAATAAGGCAATAAATGCTGTGCGGTTTGGGTCGTATTCAATGCGTTCAACTTTGGCAACAATGCCGTCTTTGTCGTTGCGTTTGAAATCGACAATGCGGTAGTGGTGTTTATGACCGCCACCTTTATGACGCGTGGTGATATGACCGCTGTGATTGCGTCCTGCGGTTGATTTTTGTTTTTCCAATAAGGGTGCGTAAGGAGCACCTTTGTGTAAGCCCTCTGTGGTTACGCGAACCATGCCACGGCGACCAGCAGAAGTGGGCTTCATTTTAATAATAGCCATTGTTCAACTCCTTATTCTGCGGTTTGAGCGGCTGCCGCTGCTTCTAAATCCAATTTAGAACCTTCGGCAAGGCTAACAAACGCTTTTTTCACATCGCTGCGGCGACCAACATAACGACCAAAGCGTTTGGTTTTGCCTTTTTGCAAGGCAGTAGTTACTGATTCAACTTTAACATTCAGCAACAATTCCACAGCGGCTTTGATTTCTTTTTTGTTGGCGTTGGGCAACACTTTAAACATCACTTGTTCGTGTTTTTCACCCAAACGAGTGCTTTTTTCGGAAACAATCGGTCCTTGAATAATTTGCATTAGGCGTTCTTGATTCATACCCATTGCTCCTCTAAATGACTGACAGCGTCTTTGGTCAATACAATTTTATTGAAACGCAATAAGCTGTAAGGATTGATTTCTAATGTTTCTAACACCAAAACATTCGGCAAGTTGCGAGAAGACAAATACACTTTTTCGTCCAACTCACGAGTTAAGAACAACACATCGCCGTTCAAACCCATTTTTTGCACTTTGCCACTAAATTCTTTGGTTTTGGGTGTTTCCACAGAGAGTTCTTCCACCACCAACAAGCGTTCATCACGCACCAGTTGCGACAAAATCACCGCCATACCAGCACGGTACATTTTGCGATTGACTTTTTGGGTGAAGTTTTCTGTGGGTTTATTAGGGAACGCACGACCACCCTTACGCCACAAAGGAGAAGAAGTCATACCCGAACGCGCACGACCTGTACCTTTTTGACGCCAAGGTTTTTTCGTAGAATGTTTTACTTCGGCACGCGTTTTTTGAGCACGATTGCCACTGCGTGCGTTTGCCAAGTAAGCGGTAACCAACTGATGCACCAACGCCTCGTTGTATTCGCGTGCGAATAATGCGTCAGACGCATTCAGGCTGCCTGAAACTTGACCTTCTGCATTGATAATTTTCAGTTCCATTATGCACCTGCTTTCACACTGGGACGAACCACCACATTGCTATTAACCGCACCAGGTACAGCACCTTTGATTAACAACAATTTGCGTTCTGCATCAACACGCACAACGGTTAAATTTTGGGTTGTGCATTGAACGCTACCCAAATGACCTGCCATGCGTTTGCCTTTGAACACACGACCAGGGTCTTGGCATTGACCAATTGAACCTGGTGCATTGTGCGACACGGAGTTACCGTGTGAAGCGCGTTGAGAACCGAAGTTGTTGCGTTTAATGTTGCCTGCAAAGCCTTTACCTTTGGTAGTGCCAGTAATATCCACTACTTGACCTGCTTCAAACATTGAAACGGCAATATTGCCACCCACATTGAAGTTGGCAATTTCTTCGTCCGAAACCGCAAATTCCATCAAGCCGACACCTGCTTCCACACCTGCTTTGGCGAAATGTCCTGCTTCTGGCTTATTCAAGCGGTTTGCTTTTTTCAGACCATAAGTAACTTGCACGGCAGAATAGCCGTCAGTTTCTTTGGTTTTCAGTTGAGTAACGCGATTGTCGATGACTTCTAACACAGTAACGGCAACGGACGCACCGTTGTCATCAAAAATGCGAGTCATACCGACTTTGCGTCCAACAAGACCTAAAGCCATAATTATTCCTTATAAAACCAGCGGTTACGATTGACCGCCCACAATAAAAAAAGTCAGTGTGAAACACTGAAACACGCGATTTTACCGAAAAAAAATAAAAAAAGCAAGGGTTAAACCGTAGGGTGGGTTTTCAACCCACCATAACGGACAAAACAATTTCAGGCAGCCTGAAACACGCTAATCCGCATGCCGAATCAACATAACAGGGATTTTGGATTCTCGCAACACGCCTTCGGCAACCGAACCCATCAGCAAGTGCATTAAGCCCGTTAGTCCGTGTGTACCCATAATAATTAAGTCGCAACCCCGTTTGGCGGCTTCGCGTACAATAATGTGGGCAATTTTTTCACCCGTATTATTCAAAAAAGCAGTTTCGCCTTGTATGCCGTGCTGTTGCATGATTTGCTGGGCTTGAACCAGCACCGCGTCTTGCGGCGTGTCCTTGCCATTTTCGCCCTGCAAACCGTCTTTGCCCCACACAAATTGTGCATAATCCAAAATATGAATCGCACACACCGCCGCTTGCGTACTGCTTGCTAATTGACAGGCTTCCCGCAAAGCCCGCATAGACGCATGGCTTTCATCAACTGGCACCATAATTTTTTGATACATTTTCTTTTTCCTTTCAATCAGATAATCGTTTTTACCGCAATTTAACAAAAATTTCTATGACATTTGTCGAAAAATGTTTTCAGGCAGCCTGAAACTTACTCTTTCAACCTTTTTCGTTCATATACGGATTGAGCCAAAGTGCCTGCGTCTATGTATTCGATTTCGCCGCCCAAAGGCATGCCGTGTGATAAGCGGCTGATTTTACAGGGATATTGTTTTAGAATTTCGTATAACACAAAAGCCGTAGCATTGCCTTGTGCGGTGAAATTAGTGGCGATAATGACTTCTTCAATGGGATTATCGGCAATGCGTTGCACTAATTTTTCTAATTCAATATGCCCCAAATCCTTGCCCTGTGTGGGGTCTATGTGTCCCATCAGCACAAAATAGTGTCCGTCATGGCAGTGTGCGTCTTCCATGCCTGCAATATCCACAGGCATTTCCACAATCATCAAACGCGTGGCGTCTCGTTTTTCATCGGCACAAATACTGCACAGTTCATCTTCGCAAAAAGTATTGCACAAGCGACAATGACGCACTTTTGCCAAAGCGTCCGACAATGTTGCCACAATGCGTTCTGCCCCTGCCCGATTGTGTTGCAATAGGTGATAGGCAATGCGTTGCGCGGATTTTGTCCCCACATTCGGCAAGGCTTTGAGTGCGGTAATTAAATTGCTTAATGCGTCAGTTGGTTTTGCCATAATCAATATTTTTAAATGTCACACAGATTGGATTTTTATAACGAAAAATCTTTATAATAAACAATACATTATAAATATAATTCAATAAGTGCGTGTGATAAAAAAATCGCTTGTCTATCTGTTTTTTAATTTTTAGAAGTTCCCATTTATAAGTTTCAGGCAGCCTGAAAAAACAATATTCAGGCTGCCTGAAACATAGATTGTAACGAAACAGTGCTTAACCAAACATATTTTCCATACCTGCGGGCAATTTTAAGCCTTTGGTAACTTGACCCAAATGTTCGGCACTTTTTTCAGCGACTTTACGCACTGCGTCATTGAGAGCGGCGGCGATTAAGTCTTCCAACATTTCTTTATCATCGCCCAAAAGCGATTTATCCAAATCCACGCGTTTGACCACATGATGACAGGACATAGTAATTTTCACCATGCCCGCCCCTGCTTCGCCCAAAACTTCGATACTGCCTAATTCTTCTTGGGCTTTTTTCATATTGTCTTGCATTTGCTGGGCTTGTTTCATCAAGCCGCCTAATCCTGCTTTACCAAACATGTGCTGTTTTCCTTTGAATTGAAATAATCAAAGTTGCCATTTTACACGCCCAAACGCGAAAACGCATAGACAATTTGATATTTTTGATTTTTCAGGCAGCCTGAAAGCGTTTATTCGTTTTAAAATAAGATTTTTTACGCTAAAATAAATCGCTTTAAACACCTTTCAGGCAGCCTGAACAATATGAAAAACATTGTTATTTTAATTTCTGGACGCGGCAGTAATATGCAAGCGATTGTGAATGCCAATATTCCTAACGCACATATTGCGGCGGTAATTTCTAATGTGCCAGACGCGGCGGGTTTAGCGTGGGCGAAAGAACGCGGCATTGCCACTGCTGTTTTAAATCACAAAGAATTTAAAAACCGTGCCGAATTTGATATGAGTTTAGCCATGCTTATTGACGGCTACAAGCCTGATTTAGTGGTTTTGGCAGGGTTTATGCGAATTTTGTCGCCTGCATTTTGTCGTCATTTTGAAGGCAGATTATTGAATATTCACCCGTCTTTATTGCCGTCTTTCAAGGGTTTGCACACGCATGAAGAAGCGATTAAATCGGGTTGCAAATTAGCAGGTTGCACGGTGCATTTTGTAACCGAAGAATTAGACAGCGGTGCGATTATTGCCCAAGCCGCCGTGCCTGTTTTGCAAAATGATACCGCCGACACACTTGCGGCTCGTGTTCTGAAATGCGAGCATAAAATCTATCCACAAGCGGTAGCGGATTTTGTTTCAGGCAGCCTGAAATTAGAAAACGGCAAGGTAGTGAATGTGTCGCACAGCGATGAAAACGCTTTTATTTTAGGTCAAGGTTGATGATTAAAGCCGAGTACCGCCCATTTATCATCGCCATTATTTTATCTTTGGCGGTGCATATCGGCTTTGGCGTGTCGGGCATAATCCGCCCTACCCCCAAATTAAGCGAAGTCAAAACGCCCACGATTGTCATGCGGCAATTTTCGTTAGAACAAACACCGCCTGCGGTTGTGGAAACGCCGTCGCCTGTGGCAGTCGCTCCCAAACCCAAAAACGCACCGCCCAAAGTGGATAAATCTCAACCGCCCGTTGTGGAAGAAACGCCTGCGGTAGAAGAAGACAGGCTGCCTGAAATAGTGGAACAAACTGAAATTAAAGAAGAACAATCCATTTGGACGGTCATCGAAGATGAAGAAGAAACGCCTGTTACCGAAGAAACCAGCGTTATCGAAGAAGCACCGATAGTCAAAGAAACCAGCATTGTTGAAGAGACGACAGCACACAATAACAGCACAAATGACGGCGTGATTCGTCCGCAAGACGCTCTAAATCCGCAATTCCCAAACTCTGCCAAACTGAAATACGAAGGGCCGATGAGCATTACAGGCAATATGAATTACCAACGAGACGGGCAGAACTACACCATTTACGCCGCTTTTCACATTCCCTTTAACAAACGCGAATTTGAAGTATCAGGCACGATTGACGGCAACAATCTCATTCCCCACACATACACCGACAAACGCAAAGGCAAGGTTTATGCGTCTGCCTTGTTCGACCGCGAAAACAACACAGTACAGTTCGGACAAGGTGAAGAACCCACGCAAAGTACAGACGAAATTGATTTTGCAAAAACACCTGCTTATGATTTATTTTCATGGGCGTGGCAAGTGGCAATTAACGGCGGCAATATGCCCGAAACTGTGTGGGTTACGAATGGCAAAAAAATTTATGAATATCGCACCGAAAATGCTCAAAACGGTATGAAAGAAAGCGTTTTCGATACAGGCGAAGGCAAATTGCGGCTGTTATCCCTGCCTTTTGAACGAGAAGGCAGCAGCACCGAATACGAATTCAGTTTCGCCCCCGACTTTGCCAATGTGCCCGCACTGATTACCATGACCGCAGACGGCAAAAAACAAACCGTGCATTTAATTCGTGTGGAATTAGACGGCAAAAAACACTGGGAAGCCAGACGCGAAACAGGTGTACGCAATAAAGATTAGTTTCAGGCTGCCTGAAACTTAAATATTTAAGGATAATATTATGAAAAACATATACTTTCTTGGCGGCGGTAATATGTGTGCCGCTTTGCTTTCTCGCTTAAAAACAGATAGCGATTTTCGCTTATTTGTTGCCGAACAAAATCTTGCACGGCAAGCGTTTTTACGACAAACATTTGATATTACGGTAGAAAATGCCCTACCCCCATTAACTGCGGACGATATTTTATTATTAGCCGTCAAACCGCAAGATATGCAAAACGCTCTATCAAGCGTCAAAACAAATGGGGCATTGGTGCTGTCGATTGCCGCAGGTTTATCTTGTCAAACACTTTCAAACTGGCTTGATAACACGCACCGCATTGTTCGCATTATGCCCAATACCCCTGCTCAAATCGGCTTGGGCTTTGCGGGACTGTTTGCCGACAGCGGTGTATCCAACGCCGACAAAACCATTGCCGAACGCATTATGAACGCTGTGGGAAAAACCGTGTGGGTTGAAAACGAAGACGATTTACACACCGTAACCGCCATTTCAGGCAGCGGCCCTGCGTATGTGTTTTATTTAATGAACGCCC
>JAFWTP010000164.1 GCA_017518845.1 Neisseriaceae bacterium | reverse complement strand
TTAGATTTGGTTGAAAAAGTTAAAGAACGCTGGATTGTGCTCTTGCATAATCTTAATGCACCGATTAAAGACTATCTCAAACATTATCCTGAAACCGTTTTGGAAAACGAAAAAGCCCTAAATCGTTCAGGCAGCCTGTTTGAAGCCATGCGAGATTTCTATCTGCGTGTGTCGGTCAAACGCGACATTATCGAGCCTTTGTATGAAATTTTAAGCAGCGATAGCGATGATCAAATTCGCCGTGCATTAGGCGATATTCACAAAGCGGTTGTGCGTTCTCGTGTGTTTGTGGCACTGCATATGCACGCAGGAGACGGCAATGTGCATACCAATATTCCTGTTAATTCAGACGATTACGAAATGTTGCAAACCGCCTATCGTTCAGTCGATAGAATTATGGCACTGGCTCGCTCTTTGAACGGCGTGATTTCAGGCGAACACGGTATCGGCATTACCAAAATCGACTTTCTCACCGATGAAGAAATGCAACCCTTTTGGGAATACAAAAAAGCGATTGATCCCAACGACTTATTCAATCGTGGCAAATTGCAAAGGGGGGCAAACTTAAACAACGCCTACACGCCGTCATTTGAACTTTTAGGGGCAGAATCCTTAATTTTAGAAAAATCGCAATTAGGCGAAATTTCAAGAATGGTCAAAGACTGCTTGCGTTGCGGCAAGTGCAAACCCGTGTGCAGCACCCATGTGCCAAGAGCAAACCTGTTATACAGCCCACGCAATAAAATTTTGGGCGTAGGTTTGCTCACCGAAGCATTTTTATACGAAGAACAAACACGGCGTGGCATTTCTTTCCGTCATTTCAATGAGTTAGACGATTTATCCGACCACTGCACAGGCTGTCATCGTTGTTTAGCCAAATGCCCTGTGAAAATCGACTTTGGCGATGTAACCACCAATATTCGTAACTTCTTGAATAATATCGGACAAAAACACCTGAATATCCCTGTTTCTATGGGTATGGCGTTTTTGAACGCCACCGACCCCAAAATGGTCAAAGCCCTGCGTTTGGGCGTGATAAAAGGCGGATTTCGTGGGCAGAATTTTGCTCATAAAATGGCAAGTAAAATGCTTTCAGGCAGCCTGAAAGCAGGAAAAGAACAGCCCCGTGCCACCATCGGCAGACCGAATGTCGTGGAACAAGTGGTGCATTTTGTCAATCGCCCCTTACCAAGCGGCGTGCCGAGCAAAACCGCACGAGCCTTGTTAGACATAGAAGACCGCAAATTTGTGCCGATTATCCGCAACCCACAACTGCCTGATGACACCGAAGCCGTGTTTTATTTTCCAGGTTGCGGTTCCGAACGCCTATTCAGCCAAATTTCTATGGCAGTTTTGGCAATGCTGTGGCAGGCAGGCGTGCAAACCGTTTTGCCACCAGGTTATGTATGCTGTGGCTACCCACAAACCGCCACAGGACGCAAAGACAAAGGCGATGACTTGGTTACTGCCAATCGAGTGCTGTTTCACCGAGTGGCTAACACTTTGAATTATTTAGACATAAAAACCGTAGTCGTCAGTTGCGGCACTTGTTACGACCAATTATTAGAATACCATTTTGAAAAAATCTTCCCACAATGTCGCATTATCGACATTCACGAATATTTATTAGAAAAAGGAATCACACTGCCAGAAACCGCACAGGGCAAGCCATATCTCTACCACGACCCTTGCCACAGTCCGATTAAAACCACTGCACCTATGAATGTGGTCAAAGGTTTAATGGGAGACGGCGTGGTGCTGTCCGACCGTTGCTGCGGCGAAAGCGGCACATTTGCGGTTAATCGCCCCGACATTGCCAC
>JAFWTP010000013.1 GCA_017518845.1 Neisseriaceae bacterium | reverse complement strand
TGATACACGGCGTAAATATGATAAAATGAACAGTTTTTTATAACAAACGCTTGTTAAGCGATAACTTTTTCATAAGGGAATAATTTTTATGGCAAGAAATACCTTTTCGGGGCATTTGGGTTTTGTGCTGGCGGCGGCAGGCAGTGCGGTGGGCTTGGGCAATATTTGGCGGTTTCCGTATTTGGCAGCCAAAAACGGCGGCGGCTTGTTTTTATTCGTCTATATGGTGTTGGTTTTCACCTTTGGTTTTGCTCTGTTGCTGACCGAAGTGGCGATTGGTCGCAAAGCACAGCACGGTCCTTTGTCTGCTTATAAAAAATTGCACCCAAATTGGGGCTGGTTGGGGCTTTTGGCAACCATTATTCCTGCCATTATTCTGCCGTATTACAGCCTGATTGGCGGCTGGGTGGTGAAATATTTCACCGTTTTTGCCACAGGTCAAGTGGAAGCAGCAACACAAGACGGCTTTTTCGGCGGATTTATCACCGCTCAATATTCGCCGATTGTGTTTCACACCATTTTCTTTGGGGCAACTGCTTTAATTATTTACGCAGGGGTGAATAAAGGCATTGAACGCATTTCCAAAATTTTAATGCCGCTTCTTTTGCTGTTGGTATTGGGCATTGCGATTTACAGTTGCTCCTTGTCTTATACCGATGAAAATGGCGTAACCCGCACAGGTATGCAGGGTTTGGCGATTTACTTAATTCCTGATTTTACGGGTATGACTTTTGAGCGACTGTTGAGCGTGGTGATGGACGCTTTGGGACAGTTGTTTTACAGTTTAAGCGTGGCGATGGGCATTATGGTGGCTTATGGTTCGTATTTGAAAAAATCGGATAATCTGCCCAAAAGCGTTACCCGTGTGCAAATTTTCGACACAGGCGTGGCGGTTTTAGCAGGTATGATGATTATCCCTGCGGTGTTTGTTTTTATGGGCACGGACGGCTTTAGTGCAGGTACGGGTTTAATGTTTGTTTCTTTGCCCAAAGTATTCCAAGAAATGGGTAGTGTTACAGGAACAGTGGTTGGAGTTCTATTTTTTGCTATGGTATTTTTCGCCGCACTCACCAGTTGTATGTCGATTTTGGAAGCGATTGTTGCCAGTTTAATTGACGAATTTAAATGGACACGCAAAAAAGCAACCATTATTGGTTCAATTTACGGCTGGGCTTTGGGCGTGGTAGTGGCTTTGGGCTATAACTTATTCTATTTTGAATACAAACTACCCAACGGCTCGACCGCCCAAATTTTGGATATTTTCGACTATGTGTCTAACAGCATTATGATGCCTGTTTTGGCGTTTTTAACCTGCTTGTTAGTGGGCTGGGTTTTGAAACCTGATACCATTATTGACGAAGCCGAACAAGGGGCAGGGCGTTTCACACAAAAAGCCCTGTATGTGGTGTTAATCCGCTTTGTCTGCCCCGTGCTGTTGGCTTTGGTGTTCTTAAAAGCATTCGGCTTTTTTGCATAGTTGATTGAGTGTAGAAAAACCACAGTTTTACTGTGGTTTTTTGTTTTCAGGCAGCCTGAAAAACACCACACTTGTAGGGTGGGCAACTTGTTGCCCACGCTGAAAAAAAATACTGTCATTACGAGCAGTTGTAGGGTGAGCAACTTGCTCGCCACGCATTATATACACATAAACGCAAATGAAAAATGGGGATTGAACCGCAAAAACATCAAACGCGTGGGCAACAAAGTTGCCCACCATACAACTAAAAAAACTTTCAGGCAGCCTAAATACAACACCGTAGCCATATTTGATAAAATACAGTTGGCTCGCAACAAAATCATGCGGCGTTGTTTCGCCTGTGTCGTATATTTATACTGTCGCAGGCAAGACGCCTTGCCTGCTTTTGCTGTGAGCCGACTATAACAAACCTTTTATTCAATCAATCCCAAAAAATGTTGCCCATATCGTTGCGTCAAAAACTTGCCATTTGGTTGCTTGCCACGCGTCCGCCGACTTTGTCGTTAAGCGTGGCAAGCGTGGGTTTGGGCAATGTTTTGGCGTATCAAGCAGGCGTTTTTTCAGGCAGCCTTGCCGCTTTGGGCTTGATTACCGCTATTTTCTTACAAATATTAGCCAATTTTGCCAATGACTACGGCGATGCCGTGCGGCACACAGACGCACACCGCATTGCCCACGCCCCCAAAAGAATGGTTGCCGCAGGGCTGATTTCTCCCAAACAAATGCAAATTGCTATGTTTATGGTGATTTTTTTATGTATTATCAGTGGGTTATCGTTGATTATTCAAGCAGGCGTCCCCCTATGGTTATGGATAATTTTCGGTATTTCTGCCATTTTGTCCGCAATCGCCTATACCGTAGGCAAAAAACCTTATGGATACATAGGCTTAGGCGATTTATTTGTGTTTATCTTTTTTGGACAAATGGCGGTTTTGGGTATGTTTTTTCTGCAAACGCATGCAATGAATGCCGCTATTTTGCTACCTGCAACGGCTATGGGCTTATGGAGTGTTGCGGTATTAAATATCAATAATATTAGGGATTTAGATAATGATAAACAATGCGGCAAAAACACCATAGCCGTGCGATTGGGCAAAAACAAGGCTCGCCATTATCACGCCGTGTTAATTTCTATTGCCTTGATTTTATGGACAATTTACGCCATTTTTCACCACGATTACTGGGCAATAATTTTGCCTGTACTGTTTTCAATTTGGCATATTAAAACAATGTATTCTATTGATAATACAAAACTTTTTAATATCGAATTAGCCAAACTGTCGTTAGCGGTTTTATTGTTTGTGGTGGTATTGTTTGTTCAGGCTGCCTGAAATGGGTTTATTTTATCAACACCTGTCGGCGTTGTGGTGGGTCGAAGACCCACCCTACAACCTGAAACCTTTGCAAAACCTATTTATCTATATAACAAATGCAAATTTTATAGGGTGAGCTGACCAGCCCACCAACCGCCCGATAAGGCGTAATTTTCTTTAATATCAACAAATAATCAACGCCGCAGGCAGAGTTGGTGGGTAGCCTGCCCACCCTATAACGAACGCTTTTTTTGTTTCAGATTGAATTTTGCAAAGGTTTCAACCTGTATAAAGGTGGCATGTTGTTGGCTCGAAGACCACCCTACTCCATAACCAACAATAAAAAACCGCCCGATTATTCGGGCGGTTTGTGGTTGATAACATCAGAAGATTTCACGCCAAGAGATGCGTTTGACAGCGCACATCATTGTAGCTCCACGAATGGCGCTTACACCTTGCTGACCTGCAGTGGTTGTCCAAACCAAACTACCACCTGCCTCATCGGCACCACCACCGCATTTCATCCAAGTCTTATTAATAGGGGGTGTTGTATTCGGATCAAGTAAATATCCAGAGCCACTAACATCACCTTGTGTGGTGGCGTTGGAAGTAACGGTATCACCTGATAGGTCTTTGGTATTTAAGAAAGTCCAACCCGTAATGGTCATTGCCAAAATGCCGTCAAAGCTTTGTGAAGCCAAATAACCATAAGTACTCGACTCACCTTCAAATGCAGCCAAGAAACTCAAACCAGATGCGCGTCTTTCACTTTCAATAATGGCACCGCCATTATGTGATGAAATTTGAATCAAAGCCGATTTCGATTCCACTTCACCCGGTGTTGAACGCGTGTACTGCGTTTTTTCCTTGTAAGAATATTCGCAAGTGCGGTAAATATTGCTGGTTGTACTTGTACTTACACAGGGGTCATTGGTAACAGATGAACCGCCACCTGTGTTGCCACCGCTACCTGCATTAGGGGCGTCTTTCCATTCGCTCCAACCACCCTCTTCATCTCCTGCACTACTCAAACACAGCAGTTTTTGCTCGTCCGAAGGACCGCCTTCTGTTTTACCTTGTATCCAAACATTGGGGTCAATGTTTGTTGGGTCAAAATCACCACCTTGGAATTGAGGCTCGTTTTCCTTATACCAACGCGTTGTCAGATATACGGTGTTTAACGCAACCACAGGTTTGGTAACCACGCGTTCGCCATTATCGTTATCCAAGAACAATTTCCAGCCTGGATAACCTGGATTTTTGTCGTCTTTGCCAATGGGGTTGTTGGTTACATAGCGTTTGGTTTCATCACCTAATGGGTCGGCAATAAAGTTTTGTGTTTGCAGTTCCGACTCATTTACCGTGCCTACCTTAATCGCATTTTTGTCCGATGAAGTAACTCCCATATCACCTGCAAAGTTAAAACTTTGGTAGATGCCATAAACGGCTTGTCGGCGTTTGGTGTGTAAATCATCGCTGTACAAATCGCTACCTGTACCGAAGATAATCACATAGTTACCATTATCGTGGTTGGCAATGGCAGGTGCAGAAGTGATTGGGCGTGCAGGGCGTTCCACCGTTTTTGTTGCATCTTTGGACTCGGGGACATTGATCCATTTATTGGCAGGTTCAAAGATTTTTGTGTATGGAACCCCATTGTCGATATTGCGTACATCAAAACGCCACATATTGCCTTCATAGTCGCCTGCAAAGACATAATCCACCGTGCCGTCATAGTTAATATCTAACAAGGTAGGGGCAGACAAACCGCCTGTGTTACCTACAGTTACTTTTTTCAGCAATTCACCTGTGTTTTTGTTGGTGGTACCGCCATTGATGCCAAAATCCTTGCCACCAAACATATTGTAAATGTACAAGGCACTTTCTTGGGTTTTCACGCTTGGGTAAGCATAGCCGCTGGCAACAAATGTAGCCAAATGCACGGAGTCGCCCCCTTTCACACGACCAGCGGTCGAAGTGGGAACGGTGTAACCCAAAGCTTCATCATCGCGAGCGGTTTTTTCAAACATCACCATATCTTCTTTTTGCTCACTGACCTTGTTTGTTAAGGCAATGGAATCATCGCTTCTTTTGCTGGCTGATTCCAAATCCAAAGCATACATACCGCGTGCACCGCGTCCCATATTGCCCACAGCATATGTGTAGGAGGAATTAGGCGAACCATCGTTGAATAAATTCACCGTTTGTGCGGTGATGGTACCGTCCATCATATATAAATGTGGATATTCTTCTGCCGTTACATAGTTTGGGTGGGCAATGTGCGGGTAGTATGTACCCACCGTGTCCGTAACACTCTGACGCGGCATGGCAGTGGGAATGTAGTTGGTTTTTAAGTCATACGGGTGTTGGGCATCGCCTGTATATTGGAAAATATACGCCATACCGTCATTGGCATTGGTGAGCAAGAACAAAGCTCGTCTGTTAGCAGGGTCATTGCCCACCAATCTACCCGCAGCCACCACATTAGAGTTAATCACATCACCCATACCGTATTCGGCAGCATCACGCTCACGGTATTCGGTTTCATAACCGTTACTGGTTACTCTTTGCTTGATTACTGCATCTGAATAGCGACGAGAAATCCACGGCAACATAGCTTGTTGCCATTCATCAGTTCTGCCATTGATCCTTTCTGGCAAGCCCACATCAGCATTGCTGACAAAGTTACTGGGGCATCTGTCGTGGAAACATTTAACACCCGTTGCATTACTAAACAAGCGGTAGCGATTTACAGTCAGTGAAGGAGTGGTGTAAGCATTTTCATCTGCGTCTAAACCAAAGCCCTCTACACCTTGTTCATTCACTTTGTAAAAACGCAATTCCGATGCACGCAGATTGGGATAAACATACACGGTTGCGGCTTCGCTGGGTACTACCTCACCTTGACTGCCTGTAACCGCAGGGTTAATGGCAGCATAAGATTTCTTTTCTCCATCCACAGACCAACCGCCACCTGCTTGTGGATCGCCTTCTTGACGAACACGCGAGTCTTCGGTTTGCGACACCGCACCTGGCACATTTTGTGTTTGCGAGTTGGCAATGCTGGAGAAGATTTTTTGGAATGCATTATGCAAATCAGTTGGATCATCACTTACCGTCCATGCTGTTTGCACAATATTGCCTTCGGCATCGCGATAATTGGGCGTTGCCATTTTTTTGGTATCATTTTGCACAGTTCGAGACTGACCATCAGTAATCATCACAAAAGTGGTGATTTTTTGGTCTTTAAACATTGGGTCGTCCCAAGATTTATTGGCTTTATCATTGCCGTCTTTGGCTGATTTAAAGTCCAAATTGTGCAGATAATCACCTAATTCGTATAGGTAGGCAGTACCAGAGTAGTCGATATTACGCGGATTATTAAAGTTTTTCCACAATGGCACATGACCAGATGAAATAAGTGCTTTTAACTTACCGTCATTAGCAGCACCGTCGGTGTACATTACCAAATAAGATTTTTGGCAACGATATTGCAGACTACGCGCCAACCAGTCGGTAGCACGCACATAACCCGCACCTAATGGGGTTCTGGCATTGGGTGCTACTGCGGTTTCTAAAACCGTTTTCACATCATTCACGGAAGTATCGTTGATGATATGCACATTTTTGTTAGGCGATGGATAATTGATAGGAATACCTGCGGTATTCATCCAGAATACACCCCAGTTTGCCATATCAGCATAGGTTTTTCCTGGATTTTTTGGGTCAGGAGCATTTAATAAGTCGGTAACAGAGTCGGTTACCACTTTCATACGACTGCCTTGGTCTCGAACGAAATAGGAGTGATTGTGCTTACAGTTGGTATACACCCCCCATTCGTTGTTATACACACTGTCTAACTTGTGTGTCTTGTAGTTGTAGTTACACCAAGACATCAGAGTGGGGTTTGTTTCGTTAAGTCGATTAAATTCGGTTATGGGTCGGGTTTGACAGCGACCACCCTCACACATTGAACCTGAATCGTCAATGTACAACATAATGTTGGGTTTGACACCAGTGGCAGTGGAAACGGTGGTGGAACCCTCTTGTCTGAATGTTTCGGTTACATCACGCGATGCATCAACGGTTTCAACCAGCATGGGGGCTGTTAAATGCGATGGCAAAGAGAAAGGAGATTCTTCATTTGCCGCATAAGACATAGCAGACATCAGGCTAACTGCCATAATGCTTAATGCAAACTTTTGAGTTTTCATTTTTTTTACTCCCAAAAATAAGATATTGGTTCAATCCTTATGCCTTGTGTTGCAACACAAGACGGGGAGCAAGAGAAAGGGTTGGCGGCAAAACCTTGTAACCACGCTCTCTATTGCTACTCTTGTTGCACAAGAAACCCACATTCGGATACAGTTACACGCATTATAAAAAAAGGCAATGCGATTGGCAAATATTTATTGATAAACGGATTATTTTTTCGATAATTGGATTACAACACGATTAACTGGCGTGAAAAATAAAAATAATTGCTACGCTGTGTGTGGTAATTATTTGTATTGTAATGGTTTTTAGCCTGCTTTTTTGTGTTTTTGATAAACGGTTTGAAAATGGCTTAAACGGTGGAAAACAAGCGGTAGGGTGGGCAACTTTGTTGCCCAAGCGTTAGATATATAGGGGTAAATAAAGGTTTTCAGGCAGCCTGAAATTATGATTGAAACGCGTGGGCAACACAGTTGCCCACCCTACGCAAAAAAGGCGGAATGGTTTTCCGCCTTGATTTTATTTACTTTGTTGCAAGCGGTCGAATTTGGCTTGCAGTTCTTCCTGCGTTTCTTTGTGATTGGGGTCTTCGGCAATGCAATCCACTGGGCAAACCATTTGGCATTGCGGTTCATCGTGGTGCCCCACGCATTGTGTACATAAATCGGGATTGATTTCATAAATTTCATCGCCCTGCGAAATGGCGTTGTTGGGGCATTCGGGTTCGCATACATCGCAGTTAATGCATTCATCGCTGATTAAAAGTGCCATTTTGTGTTCCTTTTATTAAATTGTTTCAGGCAGCCTGAAAGGCAGCCTGAAAAAGTTAGATTATAACAAATTAAGCAGGAAAATCCCCTACTTTGGTGAGCCAGCCGTGCGTGTCGGGTGCGTCTCCATATTGAATATCGGTAATGAATTTGCGTAATTTTAAGGCTTCGGCTTGCGATTTTACGACTAATTCATTGCCGTCAATAATAAAGTGGGTTACGGGCGACAACACTGCCGCTGTGCCTGTGAGCACCGCTTCTGCACCGTTTGAGACGCGTTGAACAATTTCATCAACCGTAAAGTGGCGTTCTTCAACCGTGTAGCCGTTGTCGCGTGCGGCTTGCAGAATACTTTTACGCGTAATGCCGTGCAGAAATTCGCTGGTTAAAGGCTTGGTGATTAGGGTTTTGCCGTCAATTAAAATAAAATTAGACGCACCCGTTTCCTGCACATCGCCTTTGGGGCAGAACAACACTTGTTGTGCGTGGTATTTTTCTTCGGCAATCATCGTCCAAGGCAAGGCGGCAGCGTAATTTCCGCCTGTTTTAATGCTGCCCATATGCGGCGCACAACGAATATGCTCGGTTTCAACACAAATCCGTAATTGCGAACCTTGTTTGAAATAATCCCCCACAGGCGACAGCAACACATACAGCAAAGCGGTGTGAGACGGGTGTCCCGCCGCACCCACCACGCTTTCCGTGCCGATGAGTGCAGGACGAATATACGCCGCACCGCGTCTATCAGGCACAAAATGGGCTTGACGGCGAACGAGTTCAATAATCATATTTTTAAGTTGTTTGGCATCAGGCACAGGCAAATACAAGGCGGCTGCCGATTGACGCATGCGTTCCACACCTGCGTCCAACTGAAAAATATGCACCGAATTATCGTCATGGCGAAAGGCTTTCATGCCTTCAAAAATTTCACTACCATAATGCAAACAATGTGCCGCAGGGTGCAGTTCCAGTTTGTCGGACGCTTGCCACGCAGTTGCTTGCCACGCTCCGTTGTCAAATTTTGCCACAGGCATTTCAGGGGCAAAAACGCTGCCAAATACGGCAGGGATTTCTTTAATCATTTGAAATTTCCTTATTTGAATAACAAATTAAATTCGGCAAATATATATAATCAGATTTGTCGTTAGATTGTTCGATTATACTCCAAGTTGGCGTCAATAAGAGATAGGTAAAATAAAAAATATTCAGGCTGAAACCTTTGCAAAACTCATTTCAAAAACAAAAAAAATTACTCCGTAAGGGCGTACCCTTTGGTCGCCCGCTTATAAAATTTCATAATATATTGTTTTTTATATAAAATTAAATCATTTGGTGGGCGACCAAAGGGCACGCCCCTACGGAAAATTAACTTTTCATTTCATAAAGGAATTTTGCAAAGGTTTCAGGCTGCCTGAAAACACCTACCCCGCAATGCGTACATCTTGTAGATAGGTATTGAGTGCGTCAAACGACAGGTTTTCGCCGTTGGCACAGACTGAATACAAATCATCGCCTGCGATGATGGCCATACACATTTCGGCGGTTTCGCCGTTTTCGGTGTTGTGCATAAAGCGGTAGTTCATGCGGTTGTTTGTGGCAATGCCGACTTTGGTTTTGGAAAATTGTTGCGGATTATCGCTTTCTTGCTGTTTGACAATGTCGCTTAATTTTTTGAAATATTCATCAGGCGTACCGTTTAATTTGCCGAGACTGCTCACCGTAACAATCGCCTGATTGCTTTGGTCTTGGGCAAACAGCGTGGTTGGCGGTTCGTTTTCTGCGTCATCTCGCACGGAAAATGCACCCGCAACGGCAATGCTAATGCGTCCTGTGCTGTCGGTCAGGGTTTGTATGGTTTTATTGTCTATGACTTGTTCTTCGATTTTGTTTTCGACAACAGGTTCGGCAGGTTGAACCGCAACTTGTGCCGTATTTTCAGGCAGCCT